>JAHDPS010000152.1 GCA_018434225.1 Bacillota bacterium | reverse complement strand
GGTCAGGTCCGTGAAGCGCCTGAAAGAAGTGGTTTTGTCGCTCCTATCCTCCAGGGCGGATTGCGCCCGGGCCTTCGGCATCGAGCCGAAGGATATCGAAGAGATCGTGCCGACCTCCGCTACGGAGCTCGAATTCTGGGTGAAGACCCCGGGCGACAAGGCCGATGTGGAACAGCTATCCGCCTCCCAGGTTCTCAAGGAGCAATACTGGAAGAGAACGAAGGGCTCCGTCCGGACTGCCCTGGAGCAATCCCTCATGATTATGGAAAGGTACGGCCTCCGGCCCGAGATGGGCCATAAGGAGGTCGGCGGGGTGAAGTCGGAGATCGATCAAGAGGGCCAGTTCACCCACATAATGGAGCAGCTCGAGGTGGACTGGGGCTACTCCAGCCCTCTTGATGCCGCCGATAACGTGATACTGGCGAGGAATGTTATCAAGGAAACATTCAGGCATCATGGGCTGGACGTCACGTTCACGGCGAAGCCCATCGAGGGTGTCGCCGGCAGCGGTATGCACACGCACGTGGGCATCGCGGCGAGAATGAAAGACGGCGGCGTGCGTAACCTGTTCTGGCCGACGGACCCGATGAAGGACTACCTCAGCCCGGTGGGCTGGGGTGCGGTGATGGGCATTCTGAAGAACTATGAAGGAATCGGCAGTCTCATCACTGCTACGAACGACTCATTCAACCGGCTCAAACCCGGTTTTGAGGCCCCCGTGTGCATCGTGGCTTCCATCGGTCACTCCGTGGAGGTCCCGTCGCGCAACCGGACGGTCTTGGTCGGCCTGATCCGCGATCTCGGTAATCCGCTCGCGACCAGGTTCGAAGTCCGATCCCCCAATCCACGAACTAATGCCTATCTCGCGATTGCGGCCATTCACCAGGCCATGCTGGATGGGATCGCTTACGCGGTAGAGAGCGGCAAAACCTCGGCGCAACTCGAAAGGGAGTTCTCAAAGGACCCCGACGATGCCTGCGACTATCTCGAGCCCGGTCGTCTCTACAGGAGCGAGGAGGATGTTTTCGAACACTACACAGAGGACGCGCGCATCAAGTACATGGGCAAGCCGCCTGCGACTGTGTGGGAGGGGATGGAGAACCTGTCGAAATACCCCGCCAAGACGGCCGTGCTCACTGCTGGAGGGGTCTTCACCGACAAGATCCTGCACTCGTATAGGGAAGCGATGCTAAGCCATTGGGTTACCGAGCTCAAAGAGCGGGTCATTCACGAAAACGTCGAGATTGTCAGGTCGTGTCGCAAAATCCATGATGCGTGGGACTCCGCCAACAAGGTGGATGAAGACCGGTGGGCTTACATACAGGGGCTGCGCATGGACCTCGCCAAAGAGACCGTCGCCAAGCGGTCGTTGTTCAACAGGCTCAGGGACGCTATAGAAAGCGGCGAGTTCGACGAGGTGTCCCGGATGCAGATGGAGATGAACGCGAAGATGGCTGAGCTGAGAGCCGCCTACGCCGAGTATGTGAAGAACCTGCTGTAGGTATCCGGAAGAGACCTGGATGCCGTGATGCGCGGATCCGCTGGGAATACGCTGTTCCTACACACAGGTCCGCCGTTGCGCGGTTGTCTCATGCTCTCCGTCAGAGGTTGAGCTGTCGGCGGACCCGCGGATGTAACATCCGCACACACGGTAGGCGGGTTCCATACCCGATCTGTGGGTTCTGCTGACATATCTATCTCAATCGTTGTTGGTGGTGTGATGTCCACCGACGGGTTTATGTAATTAACTGTGGGATCTGGCCACGGGGCGGCTCCTGAGGCCGTGACATCTACCGACGGTTGCGCGCAAAACCCCAGGTATCCGGTTCACGAGCCCTCTTTCTGAATCCGAACCCGTGCTGTGGCGCACGAGTTGGCGCGTGCCGCCGCGCGTGGCTCGCGCGCCAACTCGCAGTTGTGGGTTCAGGTTGCAAAGGAGTCCATCTATGGTATAATGATTAATGCTCAAGGGCAGGTAGTGCGCCCGTAGCTCAACCGGTCAGAGCAGGCGGCTCATAACCGCAAGGTTTGGAGGTTCAAGTCCTCCCGGGCGCACCATTCTATGTGCTTAGTATGTGTTGTGCTATAGAGCCGATGTTTTTTAGTGGCCCCATGGTCAAGAGGTCAAGACACCGCTCTTTCAAGGCGGTAACACGGGTTCGATTCCCGTTGGGGCCACCAATTTATTGGTTGCGGTCAATTTGTGAGTGGACATTTGGATGCATAAGAGGATGAGGTGCGAAGCGCGCCACCATCCTCTTATGCATCCTGGACGATGCTGACCCCTCCTCGCGGAGGGTTTGGCGCAGGAGTTCAGAATAATCTTGGTGAAGGCGTAGCATGGCGGCGTAGCGTGAAACGGTATAGTATGACGGGGCGCAGCATGACGGCACAGACCAGGGGGATGGCTGCGAATTGGTCAGGGACATCGGCGTACCCCTGCAAGAAGCGATTAATATTGGCGCAATGAAACGCGGCCGCCTGATCGCGGGTCAACGAGGAATGGGCGGTGTCATCGGTTGGGTGGATGTGCTGGAGATACCCAACGTGGAGCGATGGATACGCCCCGGCGTCTTCATGGTGTCGTCGTTGTATGCATTCAGGGAATCGCCGGGCTCTTTGCCGTTCCTCATACGACTGTTGAAGCGCAAGGGGTGCGCCGGCCTCGGCGTGTTCGTAGGCGAGTATTTCTTGAGCGTCCCCGAGGCTGCCATATCCGCAGCTGACGATGAGGGCTTCCCTCTATTCGAATTTCCCGCCGATATCGGTCACCTGGATGTAGTAGGTCCCCTGATGGAGGCCATACTGAACCGCCACTTCATGGTGTTTCGGCGCGCGGACGAAATGCGCCGGCATCTGATGGACATGTTCCTCGTCGGGACGGACCTCAAGAGAATGTTTCGTTGGTTCTCCAATTCGACGGGCACCGCTGTGATATTCATTGGCGAGGAGGAAAGCGATACCATACTCGCGATGCCCGCCACACGAGCCAGGATCTGGCACAACTACTGGAAGGAGCAGGGCGAAGCGCGAGCTCGATCTATCAGGGGATTCGTTCCGTCAGTTACCTCCTTCAAGGCGGATGGTAGGGCCGGCGCAGTGGAAGAGGTGGTTGTGCCGGTGCTGGTGCGCGGTCAACCCAGGGGGGCAATCGCAAGTTATTCACTGGACAGCCCGCACGAACCGTGGCAACTCCTCGCGTTGGAGCACGCGGCGGTGATCGCGGCTCTGGACCTCGTCCGCAGGCTGACGATACTGGAGGCTGAGGAGGGGCTGAGGAGGGATTTGCTCGAGGGGGTATTCCGTGGCACATACTGCGAAGAGGAGGAACTGCTATTCCGAGCGGATGGCTTGAAACTCGAACTCAGGGATAAGAGGATAGTCATCGTGCTGGACGCGGGAGCGCCGGACGAGGATTCGTTCGGCAGGGCCGTGAGAAGGGTGAGCGCTCGCCTACGGCAGATATCCCCCGCAAGCTATGTCCTGACCCGCAATGCCCAGGTAATCGTGCTGGTGGCCACGGCGCGCGGCACCCCGGCTGAAGACGATCAGATAATCGAATATGCGTCCTCGATCGCTGAAACGCTTCGTTCCACCCTGTCCGCGGAAATGAGCGGAAAGAAGGTGTCCGCGGGGGTAGGAGATCCTCGGAGGACGCTCCCGGAGATCGCCGAGAGCTACCGGACGGCCTGCAAGGCGCTCAAGATGGGGAAGTGGTTGTTCGGCGAGGGACGCACCACGAGATACGCGGAAATTGGTGTTTACCGTTTTCTCGCTGACAGATCCGTGGGCGAGCTTCGGCGCGAGTACGATCGCGTGCTCGGCAAGGTGGAGAGCTCCAGTGCCAGGGATGGTTCGGATCTCATCCGCACACTCGAGGCCGTTTTTGATTGCGGCGGCAATACTAAGGCGGCTGCGGCCAATCTGTCGATTCACGAAAACACGGTCAGGTACAGGCTAAAGAAGGTGACGGGTATTCTTGGGTACGATCCCTGCCAGGGACATGGGCGTTTCGAAATTGAGATATGCCTCAAGATCGGTCGACTCCTCGATATCTCCTGCTATTGAAAGCATCATTGACCCTGATTGGCGATCTCCACAAAGGACGGCCTGATTATTGTCGCTTACTACAAAGGATAGGCCCCCGCATGCTTTAATATTGCGACTAGCCCGAATACACTATGGGGCAGAGGGGGACGAACAAAATGGAGCGGCCGATCTGGAAGCGGCAGACGATCCGCATTCTGGCGTCGTTGTTGGCCTTGACCCTCGTTCTCGGATTGAATGGTTGTGGAGGCGCAGGCAAACCCCAAGAGGAGCAGAAGAAAGAAGAATCCAAGGTCCCCGCCGCGGCCCCCAAAGAGCCGCAGCTCGTAGTGTATGCCTACCTCCATGAACCGGTCATCTTCTGGGACCCGGCTGATGTGTTCTCCAACGAGATCATCGTGATGAACAACGCGTATGAGCAGTTGATCAGGTACGACACCGCATCGAACAAATTCATCCCCTTGCTCGCCGAGAGTTATGAGGTTTCGAAGGACGGCCTCACGTGGACGTTCAAACTACGCAAAGGGATCAAGTTCCAGTGTGGTGAACCGATGAACGCGGCCGCCGTGAAAAGCTCCATCGATCGTACTATTGAGCGGGGCAAGGGGGCCTCGTTCATATGGAGCCAGGTCAAGGAGGTAAAGGTTGTAGACGACTACACCGTCGAGATCCACTTGAAGGTCCCGGCGCCCCTCGACTACATAGCCGCCGCCGGATACGCCGCCTTCGTCTATTGCCCGAAATGCGCGAAGGAAAAGGGCTCCGACTGGTTCAGCCAGGGCCACACGTGTGGGACCGGGCCATACATGGTCGAGAGCTGGAAGCGTGGCGACGAGGTGGTCATGACCAAATTCAACGACTACTGGAAGGGTTGGAGCGGCAACCACTTCGACAAGGCGGTCATAAAGATGGTGCCGGAGGCCTCCACGCGCCGGCAGATGCTCGAATCGGGCCAGGCCGATTACTGCAATGAGATGCCGTTCGAAGACATCAAGGCCCTCGCCGATAACCCAAAGATCGAGATAATAAAAACACCCAGCTACCAGATGATGATGGCCCTATTCAATATGGAGAAGCCCCCGCTCAATAACAAATTGGTCCGGCAGGCTATATCCCACGCGATACCGTACGACGACATAGTCAAGCACGTATTCCACGATTACGCGGAGCAGTCCAAGGGCGCGGTGCCCAAGGGGTTGTGGGGACACGACGACAACCTCCCGCAGTTCAAGTATGACCTGGACAAAGCGAAGGCGCTCTTGGCCAAGGCGGGATTCCCGAACGGCGGGTTCAAGCTCGTCCTGACTTACGCCGCCGGCGACGAGAAGGAGCGCCAGGTGGCTGAGTTGATGAAGTCCGAGCTCGCCAAGCTCAATGTGCAGATGGACATTCGGGGCATGCCGTGGGACGCGCAGTGGGAGATGGGAAAGGCCAAGCAACCGAAAGACAGGCAGGACATCTTCCTGTTCTACTGGTGGCCGGACCTTGCGGACCCATACAGCTTCCTCAACGCCGTGTTCCACTCGGAGACTGATATTGTCTTCAATCTCGGCTACTACAAGAGCAAGGAATTCGACCGCCTCATCGACGAGGCCAACAGCGTGGCGGGGGCGGATCGCGCGAAGGCGATCTCGCTGTACAGTCAGGCTCAGAAGACCCTGCTGGAGGACACTCCCGCCGCCTGGATAGTCGACCTACAGTACGTGAGGCCCAAGAGCGCGAGTCTGAAAGGGGTAGTTGACAATCCCGCCTACGCGCACGTGCTGTTCTTCTACGACGCTTATCGCGAATGAGTCCCGCGGATGGCTGTGAGGCTGGGGGCGGTGTCATCCACCCCCAGCCTCGTAGGGGGATCTGAGCTGTGTGGACATACTGTGTAAGGCGAATCATGATGGGCGTCGTGGTGCTCGTCGGGGTGTGCACTGTGACGTTCCTCCTCGCGAGGGCTGTGCCGTCCGACCCAGCCGCGCGATGGGTCGGGCCCCACGCCACAGCCGAGCAGATCGCGCAGGCGGCGAAGGAACTCGCCCTCGACAAGCCCCTTCACGTCCAGTTTTGGCAATACATAACCGGCCTGCTGAAGGGGGATTGGGGCAAGTCCATACGCACCCACCAGCCGGTGCTGAAGGATCTGGCCACATACGTTCCCGCATCTCTAGAACTGGT
>JAHDPS010000078.1 GCA_018434225.1 Bacillota bacterium | reverse complement strand
GCCCGAGTGTCCGCATTTTTGGGGTACTCGGCGGTCAAGTATGCGGATTTTCCGCACACCGGGCAGCTAGTCTACGGATTTTCGGGGGACCCTGGTCGAAGGCAGGCCGGCGGCGGGGATAAACCCCGAACTTGCACCCGCGGTAGGCGGCCACAGGAAGGATAACGTAAGGATAACCTAGGGAGGATATGGCCGACTCGCGCCGAATAAGGAATAATGTCTAGACATTATGAGGTGATGATTGTGGCAGTGAACCCCGACATTCCGATTCCACTCTACTATCAGATTAAGGAGACCATCAAGGCCGAGATATCGAGCGGACGCCTGCGGCCGGGCGACCAGATCGCCCCCGAGACGGAGCTCACCTCCCAATACAGCGTGAGCAGGATGACTGTCAGGCAGGCCGTGCTGGAGCTGGTCAATGAAGGGATGCTGTACCGGAAAAGGGGTAAGGGCACCTTCGTCGCGGCTCCGAAGATAACGCGCGGGCTGGCGAGGCTCACGAGCTTCACGGAGGACATGCAGGCGCGCGGCCTAAAGCCCTCCGGCAGGGTGATCTCGCTGGAGGAGACCCCCGCCGATGAGGACGTGGCGGGCCTGCTCGGCATCGGAACGGGCGCCCCTGTGGTCAGGCTGGAAAGACTCAGGCTCGCGGACGGCACACCAATGGCTCTCGAGGTGGGCCACCTGATCCTCCCGCGCTTCGAGTGGGTGTTCTCCGAGGATCTGGAGACGGACTCGCTCTACCGGTTGCTCAAGGAGAAGCACGGCGTACGGCTGGATCGTGCCCACGAGACGATCGAGGTGGTGATGGCCAACAGGCACGAGGCGGGGCTGCTCGAGGTAGATCCGGGTGTTCCGCTCTTGAGGATGGAGAGGGTATCGTTCGACCAAACGGGCGAGGCGGTGGAGGTGGTGAAGTCGGTTTACCGTGCGGACCGGTATAAGTTCGTGATGGAACTCATCAGAACCTGAGCATCGGAAATTCTCGAACGGGGAGGGTCGACGATGGCGGGGGAGAAACAGATCGCCCAGGCGATACTGGCCGCCCTGGGCGCCGGGGGCAACGTGGTTTCGATCAACTACTGCATGACGAGACTTCGCGCCGAGCCGAAAGACATGGGTCGTGTCGACATGCAGGGCCTCAAGAAGTGCGCTGGAGTCAAGGGGGCCATCCAGACGGGAAACCTGGTACAGGTGATCCTTGGGCCCGGACTGGCCGAGAAGGTTGCCAGGGAGATGTCCTCGGATCTCGGAATAGTCATTGGAGAATCGACCGGTGCCGGCGGACACGCGCCCGCATTCAGGGGCGGCGCCCAGGAAATACTGCGGAAATTCGCAAATGTCTTCCTTCCACTGCTGCCGGCTATTATAGGGTCGGGCATGATAAACGGTATCACGAACCTACTGGTGCGGTTGGGCGTCGACGGGAAGTTGCCGGTCATGATGGCGTTGGGCGTCTTGGGTTCGGCGGTGTTCGGCTACTTGGGCATCATGGTCGGCATGAACGCCGCTAAGGAGTACGGGGGGCCCCCAGCTATAGGTGCGGTGGCCGGGTCCATCCTGTTCGCTTCCGGGTTGACGAACCTCAAGATGGTCCCTGGTAGGGGCGGCTTGCTCGGCGTGTTGATAGCGGCGGCCTTCATGTCCTGGCTGTACAGGAAGATATCCGCCCGCATGCCCGAGTCCCTGACAGTCATAGCGACTCCGACGTTGACAATCCTGATCGGCGGCTTTGTAGTGTTGTACGTCGTTCAGCCCGTCGGCGGGTTCCTCGCGGACGGGATCACGAAAGGGGCCCAGGCCCTGCTCGGTATCGGGGGGCCTATCGCGGGCGCCCTGCTCGCGGGCACGTTCCTGCCCTTCGTGATGACGGGGTTGCATCACGGGCTCACGCCCATACACATGGAGCTCATAAACAAGCTGGGGAACACCCCGTTGCTGCCCGTCCTGGCGATGGCGGGCGCGGGGCAGGTCGGCGCCTCGATTGCGGTGTACCTCAAGACCAGGGACAGGGAACTGCGTGAGATCATCAAGGCGTCGCTGCCGGTGGGGATCCTGGGTATCGGCGAGCCGCTCATTTACGGGGTGACGCTGCCGCTTGGGAAGCCTTTCATAGCGGCATGCTGCGGCGGGGCGCTCGGCGGCGCTTTCATCGCAGCGACCGGTATCGGGTGCAAGGCGATGGGCGTATCCGGGATTCCGCTCGCGTTTCTCGCCACGTCACCCGGCCTCTACCTGACCGGTCTTGCGATATCGTACGTGGCCGGGTTCGTCATTGCCTTTGCTATGGGGTTCGACGACAGGATAGCGGCCGAGTCGAGGCCGTCAGCGTTCAAGATGCTGTAATCCGTGTGTGGCGTCCAGGAGCGGTGGCCATTGGATACCTGAGAGATGGGGGGTGAGCGACCTGTCGAGGAGTGTTGGGATATCGGTGTATCCAGGGCAGGGCTGCGGATCGAGCGACCTCGGGCGTGCCGTCGAGTATGTGGCGGCGGCCTCGCGGCTCGGCTACCGGAAGGTGTTCACCTCCCTGCACATCACCGAGCAGGATCCATCAGAGGGAGCCGGATTTATCGGGGAGATTACGTCGGCGTGCCGCGGACTCGGGTTGGATGTGGTCGCGGATGTCTCCCCGAGAGCATTCGAGGCAATGGGCGCTACGCCGACAGACCTCGGCCCGCTAGCGGCCCTAGGACTGAGCGGGATCAGGCTGGACTTCGGCTACGGAATCGACGAGATATCGGCGATGACGAGGGGCGCATCCGCGCTTGCGATCGTGCTGAACGCCTCAACTGTCGACGAGAAGTGGTTGTCTTCGTTCGCGGCCCGCGGCGCGGATCTGTCGCGGGTCCAGGCGTGCCATAACTACTATCCGAGGCCGGAGACCGGCCTCTCAATGGACTTCGTGGTCGCGAAGGCAGGGCTTCTGCGGCGGTACGGCATCCCGGTGTGGGCGTTCCTACCGTCGGGGTGCGGCCGTAGGGGACCCCTACACGAAGGACTTCCGACGGTGGAGCAACACCGCTGGTCGCTCATCTCCGCCTCCGCCTCCGCCTATCTGGCCACGGGAGCTGCGGACGTGCTTTTGTTCGGGGACCCGTTCGCCTCGACCGAGGAATTGGGGGTCCTCTCCCGCCTTTGGCTGGGCGGATCCATCCCCCTCAGGGTGAGGCTGGCCCCCGGCGTCACGGAGGAGGAGAGGGCCATCGTCTTTGGCGGGCGCCACCGCAACAGGACCGATGCGGCGGAACTTGCGGTCAGGTCGTCGACTTCGAGGGGTTATGCGGGGAAGGGGCCGGCCATCGGGCCCCGCATGTGCGCGGCTCGCCCCGCTTTCACCGTCACCATAGACAACCATCTGTATCTTAGGTATTCGGGCGAACTGCAGATAACCGCAGCCGACCTGCCGCCGGATACCAGGGTTAATGTGGTGGGCAGAGTGGTGGAGGAGGACTGGGACCTCTTAAGGATGTTGGGGCCCGATGCGGAGTTTCACTTTGTCGACGCGGACCATTGGGCGTCCGCCGATGGGGCGCCTGCCGATGAATGCGACGAACGCGCGGCGCGCGCCGTGGGCGGGACGAAAGGTGGCAGTTGACGTGACAGCGGCCGCCCAAAGGGCGGGCCCGGATGGGACGCTCGCGGTGGTGGCCCCTTTGAGCGGGCAGATCGTCGCCCTGGAGGATGTCCCAGATGAGGCCTTCGCGACCGGTGCCCTGGGCCCCGGATTGGCAGTGGAACCGGTCGAGGGCGTTGTCGTCGCGCCGGTTGACGGCGTGGTGGCGGCCATTGTCTCGACGGGCCACGCGGTCGGGTTCATTGGCCCCGGCGGTATCGAACTGCTGGTTCACGTCGGGATCGATACGGTACGGGTGCCGGATGTCGGCCGGTTCTTCAAGTTCCTCGTCCGGCACGGAGACGCCGTCGAGGCGGGGCAGCCGGTCGCGGACTTCGATCTGGAGGGTTTGAGGGGCACGGGCGCCACCCTGGTTTCGCCGGTGGTGCTCACGGGCCCGCCTGGCGAGGCGCGGGTGGCCTTCACGGGGGCGCCGAGCGAGGTTATCGCGGGCATAGACGTAGTTTTCACTGTAGTTTGGGATCTGTGACGTCCGGGAGGGTTTCGCGTGACTCAAGTGATTGAGCTGGGAGAACTCATGACCGAAGGGCGCAACGAGCGCACGGTGGAGATAGACCGCCTTTCCACCGTTGACGTCCTGAGGGCGATAAACGAGGAGGATAAGGGCGTAGCCTCGGCGGTCGAACGGGAGATCCCATCGATCGCGAGAGCCGTGGACCTGATAGTCGAGTGCCTTGCCGCGCGGGGCAGGTTGTTCTACGTGGGCGCGGGCACCAGCGGGCGCCTGGGCGTCATGGATGCGGCGGAGTGCGTTCCGACATTCGGTGTGAGACCGGATCTGGTACAGGGGATAATCGCCGGGGGTCCGCCCGCGCTGACGGGTTCGGTCGGGGGGATGGAAGACGATGCCGCCGCGGGGGCGGCCGACGTCAGAACGCGTGGGGTGCGGCGAGGCGATGCGGTCGTGGGCGTGGCGGCGAGCGGGCGTACGCCGTATACCGTTGGTGCGCTTCGTGAGGCGCGCTCACTGGGAGCCAGGACGGTTGCGCTGTTCAACAACCCCGGCGCGGAGATGGACGGGGTCGCCGAAGTGGCGATATGCCCTCGCACCGGCCCGGAGGCGATCATGGGTTCCACGAGGATGAAAGCGGGTACGGCGCAGAAGATGGTCCTCAATATGCTGAGTACCGCCGCGATGATAGGGATCGGAAAGGTGTACAGTAACCTGATGGTGGACGTGCAGCCCGCGAACAGGAAGCTGGTCCAACGGGCTGTCAGGATAGTGTCCCTGGCGGCCGGCTCCTCCGAGGAGGACGCCGCCGGGTACCTGGACGAGGCGGGGTATCGCGTCAAGGTCGCCGTGGTGATGGCGTTGAGGCGTGTGGGGGTGGCCGAGGCCGTAGATCTGCTCGAAAGGGCCGGTGGATTTGTCAGGGCGGCTGCGGAAGCGGCGAAATGAGGGTCATCGTCTCCGGAACATACAAGGACCTCAGCGCAGCCGCGGCCGGGATGATCCGGGACGCCGTGAAGCGGAAGCCCGGATTGGTGCTGGGACTCCCGACCGGCAGGACTCCGGTAGGCATGTACAGGGAGATTGTGGGCATGTACCGGGCGGGGACCATTGACCTGTCCGGTGTCGTGACGTTCAACCTCGACGAATACTACCCGATGGACCCCCTCGACCCGAGGAGTTTCCATGTCTTTATGCAAAAACGCCTGTTCGATTACGTGAATATACCGCCGGACCAGATCCATATCCCGGACGGGTCGGCGCCAGACCCTGTTGAAGCGTGCGCCAGATATGAGGCCGAGATAGCGCGGGCGGGCGGCATCGATCTGCTCGTCCTCGGGATCGGGCGCACAGGCCACATTGGTTTCAACGAACCCGGCGGCCCGTTATGGTCTCGGACGAGGCTGGTAAGGCTATCGGATGAAACGCTGCGGGCGAACTTCGGCGTCCCGGACTGCCGGACGCCGAGATTCGCGCTATCCATGGGCATCGGTACTATAATGGAGGCAAGGGAGATAATCCTGCTGGCCAACGCGAGGGACAAGGCGGGGATCGCGGCGAAGGCGGTGCTGGGTCCAGTGACTACTTCGGTGCCCGCCTCTATACTTCAGGAGCACCCCGCAGTGACTGTGATACTGGATGTGGCCGCGGCATCCGCGATGCCCCCCGCGCAGACGCACAACGCGCAGGCGGCGACGCCGTCACATGCGCCCGCTTTGCCTCCCTGCCGAGCCGGACAACAAGAAGGCGAGGTTCGCGATGAACAATCTGCTTATCCGAAACGGGCGCGTCATCGCCCGTGAGGGCGTCAATTCGGGGAACGTGAGGATTACCGACGGCAAGATCGCGGGGGTGGGTGAATGCGGAGCCGCGGATTCGGCGCGGCGGGGAGCGCGGCCGGTGCCGGGCGCCGGCGGTATTGTCCGCACTGACGCCGTCGTGCTGGACGCCGGGGGTTCGTTCGTGGCGCCGGGCTTCGTCGACATCCACGTCCATGGGGCTGCCGGCCACGATGTCATGAGCGGAGATCCGGAGTCGCTGCGGCGTATGGCGGGCCGACTCGCCCGGTGGGGGACCACCTCGTTTTGCCCGGCGACTACGGCGGCGCCACGGGCGGAGTTGCTGAGGGCCCTGGAATGCTGTGCTGTGGCAACGGAGCGGTCGGTATCCCCGGGGTGGGGAGGAGCGCGGGTGCTCGGGGCGCACGTCGAGGGGCCGTTCCTGAACCCCGAACGTCGCGGGGCGCAACCCCTCGAGCATCTTCGTCCACCGGACCTCGGCGAGGCGCGCGAGATGTTGGCCGCGGCGCGCGGCGGGGTCTCGCTGATGAGCCTGGCCCCGGAACTGCCGGGCTCCATTCGGTTGATCGAATGGCTTGCCGGTGTCGGAGTCATTGTCTCGGCCGCTCATTCCGACGCTACATGGGACGAGTGCGAGAGGGCGGCCGCCGCTGGGCTCAGCCACGCCACGCACCTGTTCAACGGGATGTGCCCCTTGCATCATCGGGAGCCCGGCATCGTGGGGTTCGCCCTGGCTGACGACCGCATCTGGGTCGAGGTGATCGGGGATGGGTTCCACGTTCACCCGGGCGCTATCCGGCTCGCGCGGCGGGCCAAGGGCCCGGAGGGCCTTGGAGTGGTGAGCGATCTCACCTCGATGGCGGGCCTTCCGGACGGCGCGTACACCTTCGCCGGGCACGAGGTCGTTCTCTCCAACGGCTCTATCACCACTCGCGAGACCGGCAGCCTTGCGGGGAGCGCGATGCCCCCCTGCGGGGTATTCCGAAACCTCCTATCCTGGGGATTCACCCCCGTCGAGGCAGTCGAGCTCATGAGCCTGAATCCCGCCAGGCGCCTGGGGTTGGACGGCAGGAAGGGCAGCATAGAGGTTGGAAAGGACGCTGACATCGCGGTCATCGATGAGGATGGCATCGTTCTGGCCACAGTGGTCGGGGGCGAAGTGGTCTATCGTGGAGCGGCGGGCGTTTGCGTTGATTGACGGTGATCCCCGGCTTCCGCGGCCGTCACTGTTGATGCTCCCTGAATTCCAGCCCGACCAGGTTCGACACGGGGAACGTGAACGCAATTCCCTTGCCCGGCTCGTTGAGCCTGGCGGCGGCGGCGACGGTATCCATGATCCGCGCGACCTGATCGTCGCTTACGATGATAATTATGATCTCCTTGGACGACTCGACTTGCAGGTGGTGGAAATACCTCGCGAACTCCTCTTGCCCGGTCCCCCGTCCGTACATGATGGTTGCGCCACCGGCTCCCTGCGCCTTAGCCTTGTCCACGATGTGGTCGGCCTTTCCTCTCTCGACGATGGCTACTATGGCATGCATGTCAGGCATTGAGCCATTGCCTCCTCTGTGCGATTATCCCTTCGTCATTCCAAGGAGCAAGACCGTAAGCACTGGACCGAGGGAAGTCAGGCCGACAACCCCAAATCCGTTCAACAGCGGGTCGGCGCTCTTGACCACGCTGGAGAGGCCGATGGCGATGGCCATGTTGATCGGGATGTTCACGGGCCCGGTGGTCGCGCTGGCGCAGTCGAAGGCGATGCCCGCGAATTCAGCGGGTGTGAGCAGCGCCAACACACCGGAAGCGATCAGCATCGGGACTATGACATTCCGGGTGGGAATCCTGTTCAAGATCTTGAAAACGCCGAGGGCCATGCCCGCTCCCACGCCGAGAGCGACAGTATGGATGAGCAGGGTTTGGCGAATGGCTCCGACGGAGACCTCTTCCACTTCCCCCGCAAGGCTCCGCAGGCCCGGTTCGACGAGCGTGGAGGTATAGCCCACCGCGAAGGCCACCAGGATTACCAGTAACTTGTTGTCCAGTAGCACGAGACCGCGCCCGACCTCGTCGCCCAGCGGAAGCAGACTCATGGAAACGCCCGTCAGGAAGAAGAAGAGGCCGAGCACGACGAATAAGGTCCCCAGGCAGAAAACGCGGCCGTGCGATAAGGGACGCCTGGCGATGAGAAACTGAAAGACGAGAAGGACTGCGATCATTGGGATGACGTTTCTCGCTGCGAGCCAGAGGTTTCTGGCCGCATCTGAGAGCAGCCTCATGGGAAACCCCCTATCGTTCATAGTTGCAACATGCGTTTGTACGCCAATCAAGTTCGACATCCCGCCCCGATTGGCCTGCTTTCCGGACCGAGCGCGCGGAGTGAAGAATGATGATCTGAAAAAAAACCTCAGTTCCGTAAAGGATCGCGGAGGTAAGTCGGCGAACGTACCTCGTCGAAATCCGGGGCAATCTCAGTGGTGAACCCACCGGGGTTGTGC
>JAHDPS010000100.1 GCA_018434225.1 Bacillota bacterium | reverse complement strand
GGCGTCGGGCCTGACGAACTGGCGAAGATTCTCTCGGACGCGCAGCCCGAGGATGACGCCCATGAAACCTCGGAGGAGGGGCAGCCCCGTGGGATTGTGACGGGCGCCGTGAAAGGCGGCAAGTCGGTGGTCGTTCAGCCGCACGAATTCTCCGATATACAGGGCGGGGCTTCGGCGGCCGAACCCCGGAAGATAGACATGCTCCTGGACGTGCCCCTTCATCTTACAGTCGAGCTCGGGAGGACCAAGCGGTTGGTCAAGGAGATCCTCCAATTGGGCCCGGGATCTGTTCTGGAATTGGACAAGCTCGCCGGTGAAGCTGTGGACGTCCTGGTCAACGGGAGGCTCCTCGCGAAGGCCGAGGTGGTAGTGATCGACGAGAACTTCGGTGTGAGGATAACGGAGATCGTCAGCAGGTCCGACAGGCTCAGGGAACTCAAGCAGTAGGGGGCAATGGCCGTGTTACAGGTCATCCAAACGTTGTTTTTTCTGGTGGTTATCGCGGGACTCGCCTATGTATCCGCCAGATTCCTCGGGAGTCGGGCGATGCGCTTGTCGCAGGGCGGGCTGATAAGATTGATCGAGATGGTGAGCCTGGGGCCGAGGAAGTACGCTTGCGTCCTCACCGTCGGGGACAAAGCGTTCCTTCTCGGTGTGACGGACCAGTGCGTTTCCATGATAGCGGAGATCCCCCGGGGGGAGCTGGGACCGTTGTCACCCTCCGATGGCGAGAGCGCGGCCGGGGCCGGCGCGCGGGATTTCGTGGCGAGGTTGTCGGCGTTGCTCGGAAGGCCCGGGGAGGGGCGCAGGTAATGAGGCGAGTGGCCGTATGTATGTTAATTGTAACTGTGGCGGTGCTGGTTGGCACGGGTCGCCCGGCGGTTGCGGCGCCCGAGGGGTTTCCAATCCCCAAGATCAGCATAGACGTTGACAGCGCAGAGAAGCCCGAGGAGGTCTCGGGGGCTCTAAGGCTCTTAATGGTATTGACGGTGTTGTCCATAGCGCCGGGCATCATCATTTTGATGACGTCGTTCACGAGGATCGTCGTGGTGTTGTCGTTCGTCAGGAACGCGCTCGCCACCCAACAGATGCCCCCGAACCAGGTGCTGGTCGGCCTCGCCCTGTTCCTGACATTCTTTGTGATGGCGCCCGTGTGGACTCAAGTGAATCAAACGGCGCTGCAGCCGTACCTTGCCGGCGAGATAACGCAGGATCTGGCCATGGAGACAGGCATGAGGCCGGTGAGGGAATTCATGCTCAGGCAGACCAGGGAGAAGGATCTAGCGCTCTTCGTGGGCATGTCGGGCCTGCCCAGGCCGGAGACGCCGAACGATGTTCCAACCTACGTAGTCGTTCCGGCGTTCTGCCTTAGCGAGTTGAAGACCGCGTTCCAGATCGGCTTCCTCGTCTTCATCCCGTTCCTGGTGATAGATATGGTGGTCGCCTCGACGCTCATGTCAATGGGTATGTTGATGCTGCCCCCAATGATGATATCCCTTCCCTTCAAGATACTCCTGTTCGTGCTGGTGGATGGATGGAACCTGATAACCAGATCGCTGCTCTTGAGTTTCAAATGAACGTGGGACGGCGTATTGAAGTGTGTGTAGACGAGTCATCGGAGGTGCGTTGAGTGACCCAGGAGTTCGCTGTATCGATCGGGCGTGAAACGCTGGGGCTGGTATTGATGGTCTCCGCCCCCGTCATAGGGCTGGCGCTGGCAGTCGGCATCATGGTCAGTTTATTCCAGGCCACTACGCAGATCCACGAGCAGACGCTCACGTTCGCTCCCAAGATAGTGGCGGTATTCATGGGGCTACTCATATTCGGACCCTGGATGCTCACGACGGTGAGCGAGTTCACGGTGAGACTCTTCACCGGGATTCCGTTGAACATCAGGTAGGTGAATGAACGCCTTGACTTTGGAGTTTTTGGTTTCGAGATTTCCCGTTCTACTGCTGGTGTTCGTGAGGTTCTCCGGGTTGTTCGCGACGGCGCCGGTACTGTCGTCCAGGTACATTCCGGTGAGGGTCAGGGCGATGGCGGCCGCGTTTCTCGCTGTGTTCACGGTACCTTTCATTAATCCCCCTGAGATCCCGGGGGAGATCGTTGGGCTGGCCCTGTTCGCCGTGAACGAGCTCGTAGTAGGGCTATCTGTCGGCTACGTGGCGAGCGTGGTCTTATCCACTATACAGGTTGCCGGCCAGTTGATCGACACCGAGCTCGGATTCGGGATGATCAACGTGCTCGACCCGCAATACGGATCGCCTGTGCCGCTGTTCGGCAATTTCTACTATCTCATGGCTCTCATGTTCTTGATAGCGGGCGGAGGAGACAGGATGATGATAGCTGCGCTCATCCGGAGCTACGAGGCTATCCCGCCCGGAGCGATGGTGTCCGCCCCTTCGCCGGCCTTCGTCGCGGGCCTGGCGAGTGGGGTGTTCGCGACGGCGATCAGGGTATCGGCGCCGCTCCTGGGGTCGCTCTTCATGGTCACTCTCGCCCTCGGCGTCGTGGCGAGGGCTGTGCCGCAGATGAACGTGTTCATGGTGGGCATGCCGGTCAAACTCGTCGCCGGCCTGGTGGTATTGGCCGCGACATTCCCGCTCTTGCCGGGCATGCTGGAGGGCATCGCGGGGGATATGCTCAGGGCCGTTGAGGGCGCGATCAGCCTGCTGGCCCGATGAAATCCATATTGAGACGAAGGGGTTGCGGGGTTGTTTGACCTTCAGGTGTTCGCGGAGGAGAAGAGGGAGGCACCCACACCGAGGCGAAGGATGCTCGCCCGGCAACGCGGGCAGGTGTTCCAGTCGGGCGACCTGGTTTCGGCCGTTTCTCTGCTGGCTTGCGCGACCGCCGTCAGGGTTGCGGTCCCGCGGGTTTGCGGCGGAGTGGCCTCGCTCGCAGAGCGCATGTGGGGATCGCCCGTCTCCCTGGACGTGACCGGGGCCGACGTAATGAGCCTGGGGATGGCGTGCGCGGTACTCACCGCGAAGATGTTGGCCCTCGTTGTCGGCTCGGTCCTGGTAGTTGGCGTGGCCGCAAGCGTCGCACAGACTGGGGCGGTGTTCACGGCGGAGCCGCTCGCCCCGAAGATGGAGCGTCTTAATCCGATAACGGGGACGCAGAAGCTGTTCTCAAGGCGTACGCTGCTGGAGGCGGCCAAGTCTACGCTCAAGGTCGCGATAATCGGCTACATCGCGTGGACCTCCTTGAGGGGGGACTGGGAGGACATCGCGAGGCTTTCGATGGTTGGGCCGGCGGAGGCCGCGGCCAGGGTTGGGGGCTTCTCTATCGCGATGTTGAACCGGACCGGCCTCGGCCTCCTCTTCCTTGGGGGCATGGACATGGCCTACCAGTGGTGGGAACACGAGATGAGCTTGAGGATGACCAGGCAGGAATTGAAAGAGGAGATCAAGGAGACCGAGGGCCGGCCCGAGATCAAGGCGAAGATAAGGGCCATCCAGCGCCAGATGGCGACCAGGCGGATGATGCACGAGGTCAAGAAGGCCGACGTGGTGGTCACCAACCCGACGCACTACGCCGTTGCGCTCAAGTACGACTCGCGCAGGATGGCCGCCCCCGTGGTCGTGGCCAAGGGGATCGACCTGATAGCTCAAAGGATCCGGCGCGAGGCGGAGGAGCACGGGGTAACGGTTGTGGTGAATCAACCGCTCGCCCGATCCCTGTACAAACTCGTGGACATTGGGCGCGCGATACCGCCCGAATTGTACCAGGGGGTTGCGGAGGTCCTGGCGTTCGTCTACAGGCTGAAGTCGCGGGCGGTAACGGAGTAGATCGGAAGGCGGGTGAATGATGGTGAAGACGGGGGATTCCTTCATGGCGGCGGCCGTCGTCATGGTGATCGGCATGATGATCGTGCCGCTCCCCTCAGTGCTGCTGGATCTCCTGTTTGCCATGAGCATAAGCATCAGCCTGATGATCCTGCTCGTGACCATGTACACCACGCAACCGCTGGATTTTGCCGTCTTTCCGTCCCTGCTCCTGATAACGACTATCATGAGGCTCTCTCTGAACGTGTCCGCCACGAGGCTGATCCTGCTGAATGGGTACGCCGGTCAACTTGTCAGGTCGTTCGGGGCGTTCGTGGTGGGAGGGGATCCGGTAGTAGGCTTCATCGTGTTCATCATACTCGTACTCATACAATTCATGGTCATTACGAGGGGCGCCGAACGCGTCGCGGAGGTGGCCGCGAGGTTTACCCTGGACGCCATGCCCGGCAAGCAAATGAGCATAGACGCGGATCTCAACGCGGGATTGATAAACGATCAGCAGGCCAGGGAACGGCGGGTAAAGGTCCAGAAAGAGGCCGACTTCTACGGATCGATGGACGGCGCCACGAAATTCATCAAGGGAGACGCGGTGGCCACGTTGTTGATAACCGCGATCAACCTGCTCGGCGGATTCATCATCGGGATGTTCAAAGGCTTGACGCCCATGGATTCGTGGGAGACGTACGCCTTGCTCACGGTCGGCGCGGGGCTGGTCGCTCAGGTGCCCGCCCTGCTCATCTCCACCGCCTCCGGCATAATCGTGACGAGGGCGGCTTCTGAGGGCAGTCTGGGCGACGACTTAATGACGCAGATGCTGAGACAGCCCCGGGTTCTGGGCATATCAGGCGGTATACTGATTGGCCTGGGCCTCGTGCCGGGACTTCCGCACGTTCCGTTCATAGTATTCGGCGCGGTCTTGGTGTTTCTTTCGTCGACCATCCGGGCCGGAGTCAAACGCAAGAAGGAAGCGGAAGCCAGGGAGGCGAAAAAGGAAGAAACCGAGGCTCTGCGCAGACCCGAGAGCGTTCTTCCCTTGATACCCCTGGATCCGCTCGAAATCGAGCTCGGATACGGTCTTATACAGCTCGCCGATCCGAACCAGGGCGGAGACCTCCTGGACAGGGTGGTCATGGTGAGACGGCAGATGGCGCTGGATTGGGGCCTGGTCGTTCCGCCCATCAGAGTGAGGGATAACCTGGGGCAGCTCGAGCCCAACCAGTACGTCATCAGGCTACGCGGATCGGAGGTCGCCGCGGGAGATCTGATCGCGGACCATTTCCTGGCAATGAGCCCCGCGGGCGAAGAGGACGTCGAGGGGATCCCTACTAAAGAGCCGGCTTTCGGCCTTCCGGCGTTGTGGGTTACCGGCGAGAACAAGGAAAAGGCTGAACTGTTGGGCTATACGGTGGTTGATCCGCCGTCCGTGTTGGCCACTCACCTTGCCGAGGTCCTGAAATCCAGGGCGCATGAGTTGCTCACCAGGCAGACTGTCAAGGACCTGTTGGATACGGTCAAACAGGCTCACAGCGCCTTGGTCGATGAATTGGTGCCGGGCGTCCTCACCCTTGGAGAGATCCAAAAGGTGTTGCAGAACCTCCTCAGGGAGGGAATTCCCGTCAGGGACCTGGTCACGATCATGGAGACGTTGGCCGATTATGGGCGTGTGACCAGGGACCCGGACGCCCTGACGGAGTTCGCCAGGCAGGCGATGTCTCGCACGATAACGAGGCAATTCGGGTTGGGCGGGCCTAAGGCTCAGGTATTGACTGTGGACCCGGCGCTGGAGCGCAGGATCCTGGACGGCGTCAAGAAGACCGAACGCGGAACGTATATGGCGCTGGCTCCCGATCTGATCGAGGCAGTGCGGACATCGGTGAGTTCTGAGGCGGCGCGGCTCACGGCGGGCGCTGGCCCGGCGGTGATCCTATGTTCGGCTCCCGTGAGGCCCTACCTGAGGAGGCTCGTGGAAAGACTTCCTTTGAAGGTGGCGGTGGTCGCGTACGAGGAGATCGATTCGTCCGCCCAGGTTGAATCAGTGGGGATGATCGCGACTTGAGTGCGAGATGTGCTATAAGGGATCGCTCCCGGTGGAGAATATTCGTGATGGACGGGCCATACGCCGGAGAATACCCTACCGTGGTCGACGGCGTTTCGGATGATGGGAAGACCGTGGCGGTGGGGATGCCGTTCTTTAGAGCGGGGGCGGTTCCGATTCCGGTCGGCACCCGGGTTTACGTGCAACAGATCGGTGGGGCCATGTACGAATTCGAAACGGTGGTCGCGGCCCACCGACCCGGCGCGATCCCGCTGCTCATAATGAAGATGCCTGACAGGGTAAAGCGGGTCCAGAGACGCAATCATTTCAGGATGGACATGACGATAGGCATTGTGGTGGAGATCATCGAACGAAATGGCTCGATTACTCTATTGAAGGACGCGCGACTTCGCGATCTCAGCGCCGGTGGTGTGGGGCTGCTATCGAAGACCACCCTTCAGAGGGGCACGATCGTCAGGGTTTCACTGCCTTTCCTTGAGAAGAAGGCGTTGGGAGAGGTCGTTCGGGTAAGGCCGAACGGACCGGAAGACGCCCCCGCGAGCTACTGCATAGGCATCAGGTTCGTGGGACCCGGCAACAGGCAGACGACGAGGATCACGCGGGTGATCTTTGAGGAGCAGATGGATCTCAGGCGAAGGGGTCTGTTATAAGGGGGGAAGGCCTCTGATGTTGAGCCAGGAACGAAGCGATCTGTGGGCCGCCTATAAGACCGCGAGGGACGCGAGCGCAAGGGAAAAGCTCGTGATGAAACATGCGCCGCTCGTCAGATACGTGGCGGGCAGGCTGGCAATGGGGCTGCCGGCCCACATCGAAGTGGATGACCTTGTCAGCTACGGGATCCTGGGACTGCTTGACGCGATAGAGAAGTTCGACCCCAGGAGGGGCGTCAAGTTCGAGACGTATGCTATTGCGCGCATAAGGGGCGCGATGCTGGATGGGCTGAGGTCTCTCGACTGGATTCCGACGTCCATGAGGCAGAAGGCAAGGGAGATTGAGCGCCAGTATCAGGCGCTCGAGAGCAAATTGGGCAGGTCCGCGACGGACCAGGAGATGGCGGAGGCCATGGGCTTGAGCCTCCTTGAATTCCAGAAGAGGTTGGCGAGTCTCGGCAGCGTCTCGCTTTTGTACCTGGAGGACATCTGGTTCGGGTCCGAGGAAGAAGAAGGCGGGTTTCGGGCGATCGAGATGATCCCGGATCCGTGCGGCGCGGACCCCCTGGGCGAGCTGGAGGTCGCCGACGTAAAGGAGGCGCTGGCGGAAGCGATAGACTGTCTACCGGAAAAGGAGCGGCTGGTGGTCGCCCTGTACTACTATGAGGGCCTTACGGTGAAGGAGATCAGCAAGGCTATGGGCGTTTCGCCTTCCCGCATATCGCAGTTGCACACGAAGGCCATACTTAGATTGAGGGGGAGGCTTTCCAGGCATCGAAACGATCTGCTTTAGGAGGGAGAGGGAACGAGGTGACGGCGGACAAGCGTGAAATAAGCGTGCAGGTTTCGCCCGACGAAATGAAGTTATTCGTCATCGTTCCGAGGGACGAGGAGAACCCGGTGACATCGGAAGAAGTCGTCGCTGCAATAAGGGCGGGCGGGGTTTGCGTCGATCTGGACCGTGATGCCCTGGAAACCGCGGTCGAGAATCCCGGGCGGAAGGTTCTTGTTGCCCAGGGCACGCCTCCGGTGAATGGGGAGGACTCATCGTGCAAGGTGGAGTTCGATGAGCCGATTGGGAGGCCGGCGGAGTGTTCGGACGGGCGGGCGAACTTCTACGATTTGCACCTTGTCATGAACGTCAAGAAGGGCGACCTGCTGGCCACCAGGATACCGCCGACGGGGGGAACGGACGGGCTGAACGTGAGAGGAGCGCCCGTGCCCGCGCGACCTGGGCGGCTCATATCCCTCCCGAAGGGAAACAATACCGTCGAGTCCGATTCGGGGGACGCGTTATACGCCGCCATAGATGGACAGGCGCTGGTTGACAGGGTGGGCAAGATCGCGGTGTCCCCCGTCTACACCGTCAACGGAAGCGTTGACTTTTCCACCGGCAACGTGGATTTCGTCGGCAGCGTGAAGGTAAAGGACGGGATTCATGCGGGGTTCAACGTCAAGACCGACGTCAACATCGAAGTAGGCGCGTCGTGCGAGGGCCTTCTGGTGGAGGCGGGACAGGACGTCATCGTCCGCGGCGGCATACAGGGCGGAAGGCGCCAGGGCAAGGTGGTTGCCGGGCGGGATATCGTAGCCAGGTTTGCGGAGAACGCCACCATGGAGGCTGGCCGCGACGTGGCGGTGGGAGAGGCCATCCTGCACTCGATAGTCAGCGCCGGACGTAAGGTGGCCGTCAAGGGTAAAGGGCTGATTGCGGGGGGAGTCATCACGGCCGGCGAGGAGGTCTCCGCGAAAGTCATCGGGTCGACGCTGGCCACGCCCACGGAGATACAGGTCGGGGTCGATCCGAAGGTCCGCAACGACCTCACGAACGCTTCGTC
This sequence comes from Bacillota bacterium, assembly GCA_018434225.1. GTDB lineage: Bacteria > Bacillota > Sulfobacillia > JABLXB01 > JABLXB01 > SM1-B181. Next base: position 6,175 of record JAHDPS010000100.1, on the reverse strand, counting down.
GGAGACGGAGAGGCTTAAGAAAGAATTGAAACAGGTAGATCTTGTGTTGAGAAGGCTGAAAGAAATGGAGCAGCTGGGGTTGCCACCGGACAAGAAGGCGCTGATCCCGGTGCTCACGAGGCAGAAGAATCTGCTGTCGGGAGAGGTTCAAAGGCAGTCGGAACAGGCTGGCAAGCTGCAAGAGAATATGAAGGCGCAGAGGCGAGGCAAGGTTCGCGCGGAGCTCGTATATCCGGGGGTGAAGGTCACTATAGGGGACGCGGTACTTTTCGTAAGGGACGAGATGAAAGATGTCATCCTCGGGCTCAACGAGGCGGGAGAGATCCGTGTAAAGGGGTGACATGCTGTGAGCGTGAAGCCTGTTGATCTCCAGGCGACGGTCCCCAAATCGGCTGAAGTCGGCAAGATAGCGAAGATGAAGCAGGATGAGGGTCAGTCCAGACTGGCGGAGATCGCCACTGCGTTTCGGGGCGAGATCGAGAAGTCACAACGCCAGGTCCGCACCCCGGCGAAGGCGGCGGGTGGAAGGATCGAGCGAGACAGGCGGAACGCGAGGCGGGAGCGTGGGGAAGAGAATCAGGATGAAGGGGACGGGAGCGGGGAGAAGGAGGACGGAGGACATGGGTCCACGACCGCTGTTGACCCCAGGAAAGGCGGCATGCTCGACGTGCTGCTTTGATGCGGGCCCGGTATTGTGCTATACTTACCTACGGCCATAGGGCCGAAAACGCACGCCCCCTGACATGTGGCGGTGCCCTCGTCGAGAGGACGCGGGTTGGCGGGGCGGAGGCAAACCGCGGAGGTGTTGTGATCGTGTCCGTTATCTCCATGAAGCAGCTCCTTGAAGCAGGAGTCCATTTCGGGCATCAAACCCGTAGATGGAACCCCAAGATGAAGCCTTACATCTTCACTGAACGCAACGGGATCTACATCATCGATCTGCAGCGGACTGTCAAAATGCTCGAAGAGGCTTACGGCTTCATGCGCGACGTGTCGTTCAACGGCGGGAAAGTCCTGTTCGTGGGCACGAAAAAGCAGGCGCAAGAGGCGGTGGCCGAGGAAGCCACCAAGTGCGGCCAGTTTTATGTGAATCAGCGCTGGTTGGGCGGGATGTTGACCAACTTCCAGACGATTAAGCGCAGGATAGACAGGCTGCTGCATCTGGATGAGATGGTTGAGTCCGGGTACATCGAGAGGTTGCCGAAGAAGGAAGTCGCCAAGCTCATGCACGAGAGGTCGAGGCTGACCAAGTACCTCGGCGGCATCAAAGGAATGAAAGACCTGCCCGCAGCCATATACGTGGTGGATCCTCGCAAGGAGAGGATAGCGGTGGCCGAAGCGAGGCGCATGAAGATACCTCTTGTGGCTATTGTGGACACTAACTGCGATCCCGAGGAGATCGATCACATCATACCAGGCAACGATGACGCCATAAGGGCGGTAAGGCTTCTTACCTCCAAGATGGCGGATGCGGTCCTGGAGGGCAGGCAGGGCGTTCAAGTCGTGGAGTAGGAACCCGGGGACCCCGCGATGAGGACGCGGGGTCCCTTTTCATATCGAGATACGCAAAATGAGAGTGCTGACGATACTTCCGGGCGCGGGTCGCCAGGGGACGGCTTGATAGGGGGGCGTAAAGATGATTGAAGCAAACGCAGTGAAGGCATTGAGGGATAGGACGGGCGCGGGGATGATGGATTGCAAGAAGGCGCTCGTCGAATCGGGCGGCGACATGGAAAAGGCGACGGATTGGCTCAGGCAGAAGGGGCTCGCTCAGGCGGCGAAGAAGGCGGGAAGAGCCGCGGACCAGGGGATAGTGGATTCGTACATTCACCTCGGGGGTCGTATAGGGGTATTGATCGAGGTGAATTGCGAGACGGATTTTGTGGCCAGGAACGAGGAGTTCACGTCGCTGGTGCACGATCTGGCCATGCAGGTCGCCGCGGCGAACCCGAAGTATATATCCAGGGAGGATATCCCCGCGGAAGTGCTGGAGAAGGAGAGAGAGATCGAAAAGGGCCGCGCTCTGCAGGAGGGCAAACCGCAGGCGGTCGTCGATCGCATCGTGGCGGGCCGCCTGGACAAGTTCTGCGAGAGCATCTGTCTCCTGGAGCAGCCGTTCATTCGAGATCAGGATACGAAGGTGGAGGACCTCATCAAGCAGAAGATCGCAAGGACCGGCGAGAACATCAAGGTGGCCCGTTTCGCAAGATTTGAACTGGGCTCGAGATAGAACAGGACGCATACGAGTGGGGGTTTGCCAATGCCTGGTCCGAAATACCGGCGCATAGTGCTGAAGCTCAGCGGTGAGTCCCTGGCGGGTTCGATGAAGACGGGCATCAGCACGGAAACCGTGGAGACGATCGCCGGGCAGATCAAAGAGATAGTGGATCTGGGAGTACAGGTGGCGGTCGTGGTGGGCGGAGGTAACATATGGAGGGGCGCTCACGGGAGCTCCAAGGGGATGGATCGTGCCACATCCGATTACATGGGTATGCTCGCTACCATAATAAACTCCCTGGCTCTCCAGGACGCCATAGAGAAACACGGTGTGGATACGAGGCTGCAGACGGCCATAGAGATGCGGGAAATCGCCGAGCCGTACATAAGAAGGAGGGCGATCAGGCATCTAGAGAAATCCAGGGTGGTCATATTCGCAGCTGGAACCGGGAACCCCTATTTTTCGACTGATACCACGGCGGCGCTGCGCGCCGCGGAGATCGAGGCAGATGTAATTCTAATGGCCAAGAAGGGCACGGATGGGGTATACGATTCGGATCCGAACGAGAACCCCGGGGCCGTGAAGTTCGACGAGTTGATGTACATGGACATTCTCAATCGCGGCCTCAGGGTGATGGACGCGACGGCGACGTCCCTTTGCATGGATAATAGCATCCCGATGGTTGTTTTCGACCTCGACGTGCGCGGGAACATAAAGCGCGCCGTGATGGGCGAAGACATCGGAACCTACATAGGGAGGGACCGAAATGGTGAAGCAGGTGCTAAGAGAGACTGAGGACAAGATGAAGCGGTCTGTCGAGGCGTTCAGGAAGGAACTCACGGGGTTGAGGGCGGGTCGCGCCAGCCCCGCCATCCTCGACAAGGTGGCAGTGGACTACTACGGCACTCCCACTCCCGTAAACCAGCTCGGCACGGTGACAGTTCCCGAGCCGCGCCTTCTCGTCATCGCTCCCTGGGATAAGAGCCTTATCCCCGCCATCTCGAAGGCCATCATGAAATCGGACGTGGGTATTACTCCGATGACCGACGGCAACGTCATAAGGCTCGTAGTACCGCAGCTTACGAAGGAAAGGCGACAGGAGCTCGTCAAGGGCCTCAAGAAGAAGGGTGAAGAGGAGAGAGTCGCGATACGCAATATCCGGAGGGACGCTATACAGGAGATCAAGGCGTCCGAGAAGGACGGGAAGGTGCCCGAGGACGAGAGCAGGCGCGGGCAGGATGAGGCTCAGAAGATTCACGACCGGTACATGAAGGAGATAGATCAAGCGGTAGATGCCAAGGAAAAGGAGATCATGGAGGTTTAGCGGTTGATCCCTGATATTGGCTGCTTCCTGGCGATGGAAGCGAACGCCGCTCGAGAGAAGGCGAAGGCAGCCGGATTCGATGCGGTTCTTGAAAGGGTCGCTTCGGCGCCCGCGTGGTCCGCCCACCCGGCGCGGTCCGGCCGGGCGAGGGTACTGCGGGCGAAGAGCCTCGGGGATGGACGGATTGAATTCATCGTCGCTCGCGAGCAAAGCACACCGCACGAGTCGCACGAACCCCCTCGTTGAGGGGGTTTTGAACAGGGGAGAAGGATATGCCTGCACATATCGCCATTATCATGGATGGCAACGGGCGTTGGGCCAAGGCTCGCCGTCTGCCGAGAACCGCCGGGCATCGCGCCGGCGTGGAGGCGCTCCGCCCCGTGATAAAGGCTTGCGGGGACCGCGGCGTCAAGTACCTTACCGTGTTCGCGTTCTCCACGGAGAACTGGACAAGGCCCAGGAGCGAAGTGGACGCGCTCCTTGGTTTGCTCGTCGAGTATTTTGATAGGGAGATCGAGAGCCTTCGCCGCGACGGCGTGCGGATACGGATGATCGGTAGGCGCGCCAACCTGCCGCGGAACGTGCTCGACGTCATCGAGCGAAGCGAGGCTACGACGGCCTCCAACAGCGAACTGGTGTTGACGGTTGCGTTCAATTATGGAGCGAGGGCGGAGTTGACAGATGCGGCACGCCACATCGCCAGGCTGGCCCGCGATGGCTCGCTTGACCCGGAAACGGTGGACGAGAGGTTCTTCGCCTCTCAACTGTACACGCGTGATATGCCCGACCCGGATCTGCTGATACGACCCAGCGGCGAGATGAGGATATCGAACTTCCTATTGTGGCAGTGCGCTTACACTGAGTTCTGGTTCACACCCGTGTATTGGCCGGACTTCACCGTCAAGGATCTCGATATGGCGATTGCTGACTACCGGTCGAGGGCGCGGCGATACGGAGGCCTAACAGCCCCGTGAAGGGGGTAATCTCAGTGCTAGCCTGGAGGGTGGCAACCGCGATCGTCGGGGGACCCGCGGTTATCCTGGCGGCATGGTGGGGAGGCATCCCGCTGGCCGTGTTCTGTCTATTGGTGTCCGTTGCCGGCATCGAGGAGGTGGCGGACATGTTCGCCCTGAAGGGGGTGAGCGTGTCCAGGCCCGTCGCGCACTTTCTACAGGTGGCCTGCTTGCTCTCATCTTTTGCCGGGGACGTGACGGTATGGGCCATATTCCCCGTACTCGCCGGGATCGTTTCTTTTTCCATGCCGGTATTGTCGAGGCGTGCGGGGGATGTGCCCAGGGCCGGCGCCACGTTTCTGACGGTCATGTACGTGCCGTATCTTCTGGGCCACCTTATGCTCATGAGGGGCCTGCCCGGGGGCGAGCGGCTGATCGTGTACTGCCTGTGCGTGATATGGGGCACCGACACAGCAGCCTACTTCGCTGGGACGAGGCTGGGGAGGCACAGGCTGTGCCCCGATCTCAGTCCCAAGAAATCGTGGGAGGGCGCGGTAGCGGGCCTGATAGCGGGCCTTGGGATAGCCGTCGCGATGGGTCCGTGGGCGGGTCTCTCCACGACGATGGCGGCGTTACTGGGGGTCGTGGCCCCGGTTTTCGGCGAGGTGGGGGACCTATTCGAATCCGCGCTCAAGCGGTACGCGGGCGTCAAAGACTCCGGCCGAGTGATCCCGGGCCACGGCGGGGCTCTGGATAGGTTCGACAGCCTGCTCTTTACCGCACCGGCAGTCTACTGGCTGCTCCATTTCGCCAGGTTGTAGAGGAAATCCGGCGGGATGCCGGCGGATGGTGAGGCGATTTATGCGCAATCTTGGATTATCCATGGTATACTGTTTATCTTTCCTCGGAGTCTCCTACATCCTGGTTAGATTCGTGTTCGGATTCGTTTGGCCGTTTGTCCTGGCGATTCTTTTTGCCGCCGCGATCGAGCCGATGGTGAGGAGAATTCAATCGAGGCGAGTTCCCAGGGGCGCCGCGGTGCTGGTTTCCCTGGGGGTATTCGTGATGCTCTTCTTATCAGTCGCCACGCTCCTCGTGTCCAAGTTCGTGAAGGAACTGGGCGACCTGTACGCCTCCCTGCCCAATCTGTACGTCACTCTCGCCGACATAGTGACTAGCGCCGCCGCTGCCCTGACGGAGATCGGGCGTGACCTATCCATCCCTGTCGAGCAGCACCTGAATTTTCAGGTGGAGCCCGTTTATCGCGGGGCGCAGGGGTTGCTTGTGAGCGTTTTGAAGGGTCTGAGTAATCTGCCCTCATTGCTCATGGGGTTCATTGTGGCGCTTCTCGCCACTTTTTTCGCCAGTAAAGATAGGGAGATCCTCGCGGGATTCGTGGCGGGGCTCGCCCCGTCGGACGCCAGAAAGCAGATCGGGGCCGCCAACAGGGAGGTAGTTTCCACATTCGTCGCGATCATCCGGGCGCAAATGATGCTCGCGCTGGTGACGGGCGGCCTGTCCTCGCTGGGCCTCTGGGTTTTCAAGTTCGGTTCGCCGCTGGTGGTCGGCGCCGTCTGCGGCCTTCTGGACTTCCTGCCTCTCCTGGGGCCGTCCCTCGTCTACGTGACGATGATGCTCTGGGGGATCGGCACGGGAAACTATGCCCTGACGATCAAGGCG
>JAHDPS010000146.1 GCA_018434225.1 Bacillota bacterium | reverse complement strand
TTTGCCATGCGAATAGTGATAGGGTCGTCAGCTTGAACACAATGCAGAAGCCATCTCGAGAGATTCTGGACTGTATCGAAGTGTCTAAGAAGAACAGGAATCGTGTATTCGCTGTTGGCATTGAGCGTGATAAGCCCACCTACGTCTACAATGGAAGAACACTGGCCTTCTATCGAAAGAAATTCCGTACCATTGATGGCGTTTTCTCACCGTCCGAGATAGTCACGAACATTTGGACAGACATCTCATTTCTGTCGCTGGGAAACGAGGGCGGCGTTGATTTGCCGAATGGGAAGAAGCCGGAAAGATTGATCAAGCGGATTCTGGAGTTGTCAACAAGCGAAGGTGACATTGTCATCGATTTCTTCGCTGGCACCGGAACAACCGGCGCTGTCGCGCACAAGATGAAGCGCCAGTATGTTCTATGCGAACAAATGGATTACATTGAAGGCAAGACCGTTGAAAGGCTCAGGGGCGTAGTCTCTGGTGATTCCGGGGGAGTATCCGACGTTGTCAACTGGCAGGGCGGCGGATCGTTCATCTACTGTGAGTTGGCAAAGATGAACCAGCACTTTGTCGATGAAGTGGCAGCGATGAAAACTGATGCGGACGTGACGGCATTATTGGACCGAGTCGTCGGGAGCGGGTTCATCAGCAGTAAAGTCAATCCGGCGGACATCACCGCTAGCGCCCCCGACTTCGAGGCATTGTCGCTTGAGAACAAGAAACGCTTCGTGCTGGAACTGCTCGACAAGAATATGCTCTACGTCAACCTCTGCGACCTCGACGACGAGGAGTACGCGACAAACGAGGCAGACAAAGCCTTCACGCGCAGCTTCTACGGATTGGAGGCCAAGTGATGTTCCTCTTTGAACAAATAGACACCGTAAGAGACTTTGGCGGCGACGCCTATAAAGAGTTGCCGGACTGTATTCCTGAGAACCTCAATCCGGCGTTCAATCTGCGTCCATATCAGATCGATGCCTTCCGTAACTTCATCACTTTCTACGAGAATGACAAGATGCGTACGAACCCAACGCAGGTACTCTTCCATATGGCCACGGGTAGCGGCAAGACACTCATCATGGCGGGGCTAATGGTGTATCTCTACAAGCAAGGTTACCGGAACTTCCTGTTTTTCGTGAACCTCGATAATATCGTGCAGAAGACAAAAGACAACTTCCTCAATCGGGCTTCGGCGAAGTACCTCTTCGCGGAGGAGATAGTCATTGACGGCGAACGAATCCGCGTCAACGAGGCGGCCAATTTTCAAGGGGTGAGCCCCGAGGCAATTAACATCTGCTTCACAACGACACAGGGCCTCCATTCGGATATGTGGAGCGTCAAGGAGGGGGCACCATCTTTTGACGACTTCGCCGATCACAGAACCGTGTTGATTTCGGATGAGGCGCATCACCTCAACGTAGACACGCGCAAGGGTAAGCAAGGGTCCGATAACGATGAATCTAGGAGTTGGGAGTACACGGTCAATCGCATTTTCGGAATGCACCGGGACAACATTCTGCTTGAATTCACGGCAACCTGTGACCTGCAGAACCCGTATGTCTTGGGGCAATATGAGAACAAGATCATCTTTGACTATCCGCTTCGCAGATTTCGAGAGGAGAAGTATTCCAAGCAGGTCCGGGCAATTCGCGCCGACATCAGCTATGCTGCTCGCGCATTGCAGGCGTTGATGTTTAGCCAGTACCGGCTAAAGGTGTTTCAAGACCATCGTGTGTACGTCAAACCGGTGGTACTCTTCAAGGCAAGGACAATAGCCGAGAGCAAGGCCTTTGAACAGGCGTTCCACGAGATGATAAGAGCATTGTCCAGCTCCGATTTGGGGAGGATTCTTGCAGAATCGCCTCTCGACGAGGTTAGACGCATGGCTGACTACTATTCCGCTAAAGGCCTTGACCTCGAAGAGCTGGCGCAGGAGCTGCGCGAGGAGTTTAGTCCAGACCACTGTATTTCGGTGAACGACGATAAGGAAGCAGATGAGCGTCAGATAATACTGAACTCACTCGAAAGCAAAGACAATCCCTACCGTGCGGTTTTCGAGGTAAGGAAACTGGATGAAGGTTGGGACGTCCTGAATCTTTTTGACATTGTGCGCCTGTACGAGACTCGCGACGCATCAAGGGGGAAACCCGGCTCGGCCACTATTGCTGAAGCACAGCTTATTGGCCGCGGCGCGAGATATTGCCCGTTTGTCGTCAATGAGGACGACGAAAAATACATGCGCAAGTACGATGGCGATATTGACAACCCTCTCCGCATTTGCGAGGAATTGTATTATCATTGCCAATACGACAGCCGCTATATCGACGAGTTGAATAAAGCTCTGATTGCCACAGGCATCATGCCCGAAAGCCAGACTGAAGTGCGTTATGTGATGAAGGATTCATTCAAGCAAGATGAGTTGTACAAGACGGGCATCGTATTCCTGAACAGGCGCGAGGTAAAGAGCCGCAGGGACACCGTGGAACTCTTGCCGTCTGTGCGCGATAGAGAATACACTGTTACAGTTGATACGGGTAAAACCGCGATGGACACAATGATGATGAACGCCCACACCAACACGACCGTGAAGACGCACACCCATAGAACGACAATCCGAGAGGTTGCGGAGTACAACTACTCTATTGTCCATAGGGCTTTGCGCCGCATTGACGTGTTCAAATTCAGCGTCTTGCGCAGATACTTCCCGAACCTAAAGTCGTTGCGGGAGTTCATCATGGATAGCGCCTACCTCGGCAGTGTCAGAACGGTCATCGAGAGTCGCGAGGAGACACCCACGCCGACAACACTCTTTGAGGCCTGCATGACCGTTCTGACTAAAATCGGCGGCGAGATTTCGGCTATCAAAGAGACCTACGAGGGAACACGGGACTTTAGAGACAGGAGGTTCAGCGAAGTCTGGCGCAATAAGACGCTGCATGTCACTGACCCGCACGGTGAGGGCGTAGGGATCTCGCAGAACGCTCCGACAATCCGATCTGAATGGAAGATCGATCTCAGTGCCGCCGACTGGTTCGTATTCAACGACAACTATGGGACGACTGAGGAGAA
>JAHDPS010000068.1 GCA_018434225.1 Bacillota bacterium | reverse complement strand
GGCCCGGGAATGAGAGAAATGCTGCAGGCAACCTCGGCGATAACCGGGCGCGGGCTGGAAGGAAAGGTGTTCCTGGTCACGGACGGCCGTTTCTCGGGCGCGACCCGCGGCGGGGCCGTGGGGCACGTGAGTCCCGAGGCATACGCGGGCGGGCCGATCGCCCTGGTCCGCGAAGGCGACCCCGTATCGCTGGATGTGTCCGCCGCCAGGCTGGATCTATTGGTGAGCGAGGACGAACTCGCGAGGCGGCGGGCGGAGTGGAGGCCCATCGTGCGCGATGTGCCGCGCGGACTTCTGCGTCGTTATCGAGCCATGGTCAGCGATGCCTCGCACTTTGCCACAATTGATAACATCTCTCCGATGAGACCTGGGGGCGATGCATCGTGACCGGTGGAGAAGCCCTCTGGAAGTCGTTGATGGACCACGGGGTAGGCGTCGTATTCGGATATCCTGGCGGTGCCGTGTTGTCCGCCTATGACGTTCTGCCCCGCGCGTTGCGGCATGTCCTGGTACGGCACGAACAGGCGGCTGCGATGGCGGCGGACGGTTACTCCCGGGCCACGGGCAGGCTCGGGGTGTGCGTCGCAACCTCCGGGCCGGGCGCCCTGAACCTTTTAAGCGGGCTGGCCAACGCGTTCATGGATTCAGTGCCGTTACTGGCGGTAACGGGCCAGGTTCCTACGGCCCAATTGGGGCGGGACGCGTTCCAGGAGACTGACATATTTGGGACGACGATGCCGCTCACGAAGCACAACTACCTGGTGAGCCGGATCGATGAACTCCCCAGGGCGTTGAACGAGGCGATATACATCGCTCAGGCCGGGCGCAAGGGGCCCGTCCTCGTGGATTTGCCCAGCGACGTGTTGCAGGCAGAGGTGCCCGAGAAGGTGGACGCGGCGCCCCGGCTGCCGGGATACCGGCCCCGCAGGGACGGTCACCCCCCCCAGATAGCCAGAGGGGCGGAGGTGCTGGCCTCGGCCGAGCGCCCTATGCTCCTGGTGGGCGGTGGAGCCAAGTGGTCGGGGGCGGCGCCGCTCGTCATGCGGCTGCTGGAGAAGGCAAATATTCCCGTCGCAAGCACCCTGATGGGCCTTGGGGTCGTGCCCGCCAGCCATCCGCTTTACCTGGGCATGATCGGTATGCACGGGACCGTGGCGGCCAACACCGCCGTCCAGGAATGCGACGCCTTGCTGGCGCTTGGGGTGCGTTTCGGCGACCGCGTCACTGGAAAGAGGGATTCGTTTACCCCGTTGAGCCAGGTGATACAGGTGGACGTGGATCCCGCCGAGCTTGGGAAAAACATCCCCGTTCACATCCCCATTGTGGGGGATATCAGTAGGGTGCTCGAGACGCTCATTCCCCTGGTACCGAGGAAGAAGAACCAGCGGTGGGTGGACCGCGTCACATCCTTGGAGGAGCCGGGGGGCGACGGCGTCGGGGTAGAGGCGATCAGATCGCTCGGGAGAATTACCGGCGAGATGGCGCGGCGCGACAATCTGATACTGGTCACCGACGTCGGGCAGCATCAGATGTGGGTTGCCCAGCATTACCCGTTCTATCATCCGCGCACCATGATTACCTCGGGCGGACTGGGGATCATGGGGTACGGCCTGCCCGCGGCGATCGGGGCGCAGATCGCGTGCCCGGAGAAGACCGTGGTGCTGGTGACGGGCGATGGTAGCCTGCAGATGAACGTCCAGGAAATGGCCACAGCGATCCAGGAGGGGTTGCCCATCAAGATCGTCCTGCTGGACAACAAGAGCCTGGGCCTAGTCCTCCAGTTGCAGGATTTGTATTGCAACGGCAACAGGGTGGCCGTATCCATCGAGGGGCCCGACTGGGTGGCGCTGGCAGGGGCGTATGGATTCAAAGCCTGGCGCGCGAATGGCCCCGGCGACCTGGAGGACGGCCTGTCGGCCCTTTTCGCCGAGAAAGGCCCCGCGCTGCTGCATTGCGCGATCTCAGCGGAGGAAAAGGTTCTACCCGCGGTGCCCCCGGGGGAACCCCTGACTCACATGATCAAGGAGTGGCGAGGGGGTGATGGGCGATGAGGTGTACGTTTGCCGTGCTTGTCGAGAACCAACCCGGGGTCCTTACCCGGGTGGCGGGTCTCTTCGGGCGACGGGGTTTCAACATAAAGAGCCTGGCCGTGGGGGTCACGCAGGACCCGCTCCTGTCACGCATGACAATAGTGGTCGACGGGGACGAGGCAGTCCTGGAGCAGGTGCAGAAGCAACTGGGCAAGCTAATCAACATACTCAAAGTCTCGGTGCTGGAGGAGGATGCCGCCATAGGCCGTGAACTGGCCCTTGTGCGGGTGCACGCCCCTCCCGCCCAGCGAGCCGCCATCATGCAGGTCGCCGATATCTTCAGGGCAAAGATCGTGGATGTGGCGCGTCGAAGTATGGTGATCGAGGTGACCGGCGACGAGGATAAGGTTTCGGCCATGGTGGAACTCCTCCGGGAGTTCGGCATCATAGAGGTAGTCCGCACGGGGAAGATCGCGATGGCCCGTGGCAGCAAACAAACGACTGGGGGTATGCGTTGTGGCGAAAGTGCTGTACGATCAGGACGCCGATTTGAATCACCTGAAGAATTTGCGTGTGGCGGTGTTAGGTTACGGGAGCCAGGGAAGCGCGCAGTCGCAGAATCTGAAGGATAGCGGCGTCGAAGTCGTACTCGGGCTGCGCCCCGGCAAGTCCTGGGACCGGGCCAGGGCCCAGGGGTTTAAGGTGATGACGCCCGCGGAGGCGTCGGCGTCGTCGCAGGTGATCATGTTCCTGCTTCCGGACCACCAACACAGAGACGTATATCTTGAGCAGGTCAGTCCGAACCTCGAGGCCGGCAAGGCTTTGGGGTTCTCCCACGGGTTCAATGTTTTGTACGGCCAGGTCGTACCTCCGGCCGATGTCGACGTGTTCATGGTGGCGCCTAAAGCGCCCGGCGCGTTGGTGCGCCGGCTGTACGTCGAGGGTGCGGGAGTCCCGTCCTTGCTCGCAGTGCACCAGGATGCTACGGGATCGGCCCACCGGATAGGGTTGGCCTATGCGAAGGCGATCGGAAGCACCCGCGCGGGGGTCATCGAGACGACATTCCGCGAGGAGACCGAGACCGACCTGCTCGGCGAGCAGGCCGTCCTCTGCGGCGGCGTGACGGCCCTCATAAAATCCGGGTTCGAAACGCTGGTCGAGGCGGGTTACCAGCCCGAGATCGCCTATTTCGAGTGTTTGAACGAGCTGAAACTCATCGTGGACCTGATATACGAGGGCGGCATAGCCCACATGCGCCGCGCTGTGTCGGACACGGCGAAATACGGTGATGTCATCGAGGGGCCGAGGATAGTGGGTCCCGAGGCGAAACAGAAGATGAAGGAGGCCCTCGCCCGCATCCAATCGGGTGAGTTCGCCCGCGAGTGGATCCTCGAGAACCAGGCCGGCAGGCCCGTTCTCACCAACCTTATGGCGAGGGAGTCGGACCACCTGATTGAGAAGGTGGGCGACAAGCTCCGCGCCATGATGCCGTGGCTCAAGGGGAAGTCAAAAGGCTCATAAGGAAAAGGCCCGTAAGGAAAAGGCCCGACCCCCTCGCCGAAGTGAGGGGGTCGTTTTCACGGAATTGGGGCTAGTCCCGGGTCGAGCGCGTGAGCCCCACGACCGTTGGGGGCCCCAGTTGCCTCACAATAGAAGGTAGATGAGCGGGATTCGTTGACTCGTATTAAGAATGCACGCATTGTATAGCGACCTGTGTTGGGTATGGGGTTCGAGTTTCGACGGAATCGGCTGGGATAGGCTGTACCGGCACGATACATCCGATATCGCCTATGCCGTGGAGTCTCTGAACCGGGAGTATTACCGACACCACCTCTGGCGGACCAAGGCAGGGAACATCGTGTGAGTGGGAATGTGAGCCGCCCTGCCCTGGCCCCGCCCTTGCCGGATGCCGTTCTCACCGAGCGCCGTCTGCCGCGCTCTCATCGAGGTCCAACACCACGTTGTCGATGAGCCTTACCTTGTCTATGAAGACCGCCAAAGCGATCAGGACGCGGCCGGCGAGGCGGTCGAGGGGTTTCAAATTATCCGCGTGAACTATCGCCACGTAATCCACCCTTGCCATCGGTTCGGCCGATATCCCCGCCACAATGGCCCTCCTCACGGAGGCGGCGTCTCGTTCCCCGCCGTCGACGATCTCGCTCGCCAGTCGCAACGAACTGCTCAAGACCAGGGCCGCCCGGCGTCCCTCGGGAGTCAGGTACACGTTGCGGGAACTCATGGCCAGCCCGTCCGATTCGCGCACGATCGGCAGTATGACTATGGAGGTGTCCAAGTTCAGGTCGGCGGCCATTCGCCTGATCACGGTAGCCTGCTGGGCGTCCTTCTGTCCGAAGTAGGCGCGGTTGGGGGACACGATGTTGAGCAACTTCATTACCACAGTGGCGACCCCGCGAAAATGCCCGGGGCGGGAGGCCCCGCAAAGACCCTCGCTCAGCCCATCCACGGTGACGTGAGTCAATGTGGGCTCGGGATACATCTCCGCTACCTCGGGCGCGAACACGGCGTCTGCGCCGGCGCCGGCGGCCAGCGCCGAGTCCCTGCCGAGATCCCTGGGATAACGTTCGAAGTCCTCCCCGGGCCCGAATTGCAGGGGGTTCACGAATACGCTCACTACGACCCGGTCGTTTTCTTCCCTTGCCCGTCGCACGAGGGACAAGTGGCCGTCGTGAAGGTATCCCATCGTCGGCACTAGGCCGATCGATTCGCCTCGTCCCTTGGCGGCGCGGACGAACTCGCGTATCTCACTTATGGTATGAAAGACCTTCATTAGCGGCCCCTCCTTGACACGATCGCTGGATCAATCGCGCGATGGCATTCACCGCATGAGTATTTGACCCGGCCGCCGACGTTACCTTTCATTTCGTCCCTGATTCCGTCCTGCCAATTAATTGGACATACGACAAAATTGAAGGATTAAAAGGAATGTAGAATCCCGTGTAGAAATGAGCTGTGGCGTTCGTAAAGGGGGGTCTGCGGTGGTGGGCGCTGGAAATGGCACCGGTCCGATGTTGGGCGATTTCCGCTCGATTGTGGAGCCACTGGCGAAGATGCTGGGCCCCCAGGGCGAAGTAGTCCTTCACAGCTTCGAGGACCTGGATCATTCCATCATCGAGATATCCGGGAACGTGACGGGAAGACCGCGTGGCGGACCCATCACGAACCTGGTCTTGAGCAGGATACGCGCTCAGCGGTTCGAGAACGTCATCAACTATGAGAATAGGCTGGAAGACGGGCGGATACTCAAATCGTCCACGATATTCGTCAGGGACGCTGAAGGGAATCCGGTCGGGTGTCTGTGCATTAATATGGATGTGAGCGGATTGGAGCTCGCAATGAGTGTTCTCAAGGGCCTATGCAACCGGAACCCCGCGGTTCCAGTTGAGGAGCCGTCGGAGCGCTTCTCTTCGGATGTATACGACATGGCCAGGACCATGTTGGCGGCCTCTCTGAACGGCATCGGTAAGCCGGTCGCGTTCATGCAAAAGGATGACAAGGTCCAAGTGGTCGGACATCTGGATTCCCAGGGCTTCTTTCTGATCAAGGGGAGCGTGGAGCTTGCCGCCAAGGGCCTCGGAACCTCGCGCTATACCATTTACAATTATCTTGACGAGGTGAGGGGGACACACACCATACAGAAGACGGAGAGGGAGGGATCGGACGCCCCGGGTGAATAGGTATGCGGAACTGACTGTCCTATCGTTCGTTC
>JAHDPS010000113.1 GCA_018434225.1 Bacillota bacterium | reverse complement strand
TGGAGGCGACTGGGGATGAAGCTCCTCTTTGAGGCTGATGTCCGTTGTCCGCAATGCACATCCGAAGATCTGGCCCACACAACGAGGTACGACTTCATGTGCCTGGATTGTGGGGCCACGTTTTCGCTAGATGAAGGGACATGGCCGGATCCGAAGATTCGGCCGGTGAAAAAGGCTGACAGGAGGAGTTCTCGCGGGAAGAACTGCTCAAAACCCCGGGCGCGCGCCGGTGGAATCAAGAAGACCGGCACCGAGAACTGAGGCGCCTGGTTCCGCAGATACTGCGCTGATTCTCAATGCCCCTCACCCGGGGAAACCAATTCGAGCCCCGGGCACGCTCGGGGCTGCGGGAGGTAGTGCAGGTGAATATCTACGCTTTGATGCGATCCCAACTTACATTGCCGCAGGAGCCCTTTGCGGCCCTTCACCTTGATTGCGCGGGTGAAGGGCCGTTGGAATTCGCCCAGATGGTCAAGGGTTCCCGTGCCGTAACGTACGGTGCTCGCGAAACCCGGATGGATCACTATGACATGAAACAGGTCGAACTGTTGATGAAAACAGGCTACGATTACGCGGCTTTCGGGTCCTTTGAGGCGTTCCGGATTACCAGGAACAGTTTTTCCTTGGTTGTTGTGGCCGGTCAAGGAGATCTAGATATGGAGCCGAAAATTCCCACGCGCGAATCCCAACTACTGAGGGCCGCGGGGAAGCTCCTGGTGCCTGGTGGAATCCTGGTGGCCAACATCAACACCTGGCTGCCGGACGATGCCCTTGATGTCCTGGAACGGCAGTTCAGCGATGTGAACATCTGGGGTAAAACCCCGGGTGTCTCGCGATCCAGGATGGTTGTTGGGGTGAAGAAACCCGCTTCGAGCAAGGACCAATCTGCCAGGGACCGCATGATACTAGCGGACGCCGCACCATCGCTCCCCCCAAAGACTGGGACACCCCGCTACACTGTGCCGGTGGGCACCGGCCGGGTAGAGTCATTCGTAGGAGACGCCATCTCAGATGCGCAGGCGGAACAGTGTCTAAGATCGTCGGCTGCCTACGAAGGCCTGGCCAAACGGTGCCGGCAAGCCCGTGCGCTGGATTCCCGGATTGGGAGGCCGCCGTGCGAGCTTCACAAGGGGCATATAGCCATGCTCCTTGCCGCTGGGCACCTGGACGGCGTGGTTGGGGAGGGTCCCGATGCCCATGTGGTGTTGGGGTCCGTAAAAAGAATCGTGAGAACGGAGGACATCTCGGAGGAAGAAGAGGCCGAGAAAGCCGATGACGACTCCACCATTGTTGAGAAACGGATCCTCACGTTTAGGTCGGCAATTCACCTAGTTAGCAAGGAAGGCGACCTGACCACCTTCGGGGGAGGCGAAGACACTGATACGCCTGCTGTGTAACGATCCGGAAACAAACGAGCTCGCAGCTATACACGCTTCCACGGCCGTGCTCTCTGAGGCGCCGAGGCGCGAATATGGGACCTGGGGCGACTTCAACAAGATAAGCATGCCATTCGTGGATATCCTGGCCCCAAGGAGCACAGTGGCCAATGCCGTAAGGGCACTCACGAAAGGAAAGCGGGTCGCCCAAATCGAGGTGACCCTGCATGGCAGACAGTATTACTGTCCGGCAACCATGCCGGCTGGCGCAAGGGTGCTCGCTAGGCATTGGGTGAACAAGCACATTTGCCATCTTATCATCGGCACGCCCCAAATACTGAACAGCATTGTGTGGCCTGGCGACGATGAGAACGAGATTCTCTACCGGCTCGTCCGGGAAAGATGCAATACGCCCTTCCTCAAGGAATGGCTTCCGTTCATCAGAAGGAGCGGGCTTTGCCGAGATTACCACATTCTTGGGAAGCCGCAGTTCCGCGTTGTTGAGCCTAGACTGGGGTATATGGGCAAGGACTTCTCCGCCTGGGTCTGCGACGGCTTGAGGACGGGGCAGATCGAGATTCCTGGAGCGGCCCAGGGACCATCCCGCCTTGACACAGTTGCCGACATCGAGCAATATCTGAAGACCTTCGCTCCAGATTTGGGAAAGAGGGTTCAGGCAACGTGCGCTCCGCTTCATAACGCGTCTGACCTGGACGATCCCAAGACCATGCAGGTGCTTAGGAAGCCATTTCCTGCGCAATCAGCGGTAGCCCAAGGGCTTGCAAAGAGCCTGAAGGACCGCCACATGAGTTTTCTTGTGGGGGAAATGGGGACAGGCAAGACCCTGATCTCGCTCCTCACGGCGCATCTCATGCTTGGCAATGATTACCGCGTACTGATCATGTGCCCCGCTCACCTACTTGGCAAATGGCAGAGAGAGGTCAAGGCGACAATACCAGGGGCAAACCCTACGATTCTGAGAAGTTGGCGCCAGGCGGCCAAGTCCCTCACCCCAGGGAAACCGGTCGGGAGGCAATTCTACATCCTCTCGAAGGAAACGGCAAAGCTGGGGTACATTGAGCGCCCCGCGGTAACTGAACGCAAGGGGGATCTCTTCTGCCCGCAGT
>JAHDPS010000071.1 GCA_018434225.1 Bacillota bacterium | reverse complement strand
GGCACCACGCCGGATCATATTCGCTGCTTGCGGAAAGCCGTCGAGGGGCTTCGGCCGCGGCGGGAGCCCGGCCCCCTGGGACGGGCCTTCGGCTTGGCTTCGCGAACGCAATCGCTATTCATAGTCGGCCGGGGCGGCGAATGCGCCGCGCCGGGGGCGGAGCGGGCCACGGTAGTACCGGCCGCGGCAGGGCCGGCGTGCGCCGCCACTGCAGTGATCGGTGGGCGACTGGACCCTTCGCGGCGTGAGGATCTAGCAGCCGACATGCGGGAAGGCAGGTTCAGCCTTTTCAAGAAGGAAGCGAGGGAACAAGTCGCGGCGGGGGCGCAGGTGCTGGCGATAAGCGCCGGCGCGCCAGGGATGGAAGAGGTTTCGGCCATGGAGAGGGCCGTGCGGGTGGCCCAGCGCACAGTACGCGTGCCGTTGTTCCTGAGGTCGTCATCGGTTGAGGTTCTAGAGGCCGGCCTCAAGGCCGTAGTGGGCAAGTGTCTGGTGGGTCCGCTCACACCGGCGCACCCGCGCCCGGAGGCGGTGCTGGCCGTCGCCAGGCGATATGGCGCCGCCGTGGTAGGCATCACCATCGATGATGGGGGTGGCCTATCGCCCGCCGGACGACTGCCGGATACGGCGCGGAGTCTCGTCGCCGCGGCTGTGGCGAACGGGATCCCGGCATGGGACGTCGCGATCGAGCCCGTGATCGCGGTCGGGGAGGATCGCGCGGAGGCGCTGAGGGAGTTCGGGGCCATCCAGCGCGAATTGGGTTTCAGGGCGTGCTCTGGAGCATTTGAGGGGCTCGACAGGGTTGTCATAGACCTGGAGGTAGTCACGTGAATACTGCGGGCGATCCAATAGGTGTACTACCGGTCTACTGACCGGCGGTCCGTATCCGGCGCTTCCCCGGTAAACTGGGGTGGCACGGGCAAGCACAGGATGAATGAATTTGTCACGACCGACGCGCTATATGTCCTCAGGATGGCGGGCAGGAGTGTTTAAAGTGCCGTAACCGGATAACACCAGGCGGGAGGTGGTCGCGGTGCTGACTGTGCGGCGGGCTCTCCAGATCGGCGGACTGGCGAAGGCACATTGTGTGGCCGGCGAAAAGGGGTTAGACCGGGTAATTAAGTATGTTGATATCATGGAGGTCCCCGATGCCGCCGGATGGATTCGCCCCAATGAGATACTCATCACTTGCGCGTATTCGATCAAGGACGACCCTACCGCCCAGGTTGACCTGGTTCGAAGCTTGTCCAGGTGTAACGCTTCGGCCCTGGCCCTTAAGCCTTGTCGCTTCCTCGGTCCGATGCCGCAGGCCATGATCGACGCGGCTGACGAGGAGGGCCTGCCGCTGATAGAGATCCCGGCCGGCCTCTCGTATATAGAGATAACGCACCCGCTCCTCTCGGAAATCCTCAACGATCAGGTGCAAGAGCTCCAATATGAGGCGGATGTCCACCGTAAGATGACCCGCCTGGTGTTGGATCAGAAGGGCCTCGAATCAGTCGCCTCGACGCTGTCCGGTATTCTGGGTACCGGCGTTTACATCATGGACGACGGCTTTCAGGTGCTTGCGAAATCCTTCGCTGGTGGACGCGCCGACGATCCCTCGAGCCATGCCGACCAATCTGTAACCGCACTCGCGAGGTCTATCGTGACGCGTGCTCCCGATCAGGGCTTCCTGGAGAAGAACGGCGTCGTTTCAGGTCGCGGGATCTCATGCTCTCCCATCAGCAGTGGGGCAAACCGTCTCGGCTACGTTGTCATGGATATGGTTAGAAAGGACCCGTTGACCCCACTTGAGACCAGGGCAATCGAGCAGGCCACCATCGCCAGCGGCCTCGAGATGGCGAAGATCAACGCCATCAGAGAAACACAGGCCCGATTGAGGTCCGATTTCTTCGCAAGGGTCCTGAGCGGGCAGGAGGAAGCCCAGGCCGTCACTATGGCGAAGATACTCGGCATCAACATGGAGTGCTTATTCTCAGTCGTCGTGGCGTCCATAGATGGGGCCCAGGATCCGCAGGCGAAGGAGCAATACCAGCGCCTGGCGGCGGCCGCGAGGGAAGAATGCAGGTCCCGGGGGTTCCAGGGCAATGCGCTGGAGTTTCATGGCAGCGTCGTGGCGATTTGCGGTGAATCCGCGGAAAAGGCGGATTGGAACGCGGTCAGCGTGGCAAGGGCCATCGGTGGAGTCGTCGTCGACGGTGATCGCCGGACGATCTCGATCGGAGTGAGCGGGTCCCACAAGGGAGTGTCGTCCCTCGTCCCGGCGTATGCCCAGGCGCGCAAGGCTCTGGACTTGGGCAGGATCATATACGGCCGAGGGAGGGTCTCCCTGTACCGGGAATTATCCCCTTATCTTCTCCTCGACAACGTCAGCAAGCAGACCCTCAGCGACTATTGGCGGGTCCAAATGGGGCCATTGATCAGGGGGAATCCCAAACTGCTCGAAACCCTCAGGGTTTTCCTCGAATGTGGAGGTGAAATCAAGAAGGCCTCCAAGAGGCTGTACGTCCACAGGAACACGCTCGACTACAGGCTTGAGAGGATTGGGGATCTGCTCGGATCCAACGTGCGGGACCCCGAGGTCCAGTTCCGGCTGAGGCTCGCTCTCGTGGCGGGCGTATTCGCCGGGGAATCCGGCGCCGGCGTGGATTGATTGTGCGTAGATCGATTGTACGTGGATTGATTGTGCACCGTGCAGCACAATAGGGCGCGATTTTCGTTTATCGACTCCACAGGGATACCTCCCGTCCCGACGAAGCGACTATGCACGGTCCTGTGCCAATATTCTTAGGATTGGGAGGGATACTAGCGTGGAAACCACTGGACGGCAGATCCAAACGAGTCATGCAAGAGCGTTCGAACCCGGCACGTTCATTATCAGCGTCCTCATGGCGGCGTTCTCCGGCGC
>JAHDPS010000286.1 GCA_018434225.1 Bacillota bacterium | reverse complement strand
ATAAGGAAGCGGCACTCGCGATGAAACAGGCCCGCGAGCTCGGCATCACCGCCGTCTTCCTGGGCGGCGACGGCTTCGAGTCGCCCACGCTCACCGAGATGGGAGGCCCCGCGGCTGAGGGGTGCATCTTCGCAAGCCACTATTCCTCCGAAGACACCGCGCCTTTACTGCGGAAGTTCATCGACAATTTCAAGAAGAAGTTCAACGAGGACCCGGACAACAACTCCGCTCTTGCCTATGACGCTGTGCTTGTTATCGCCGACGCCATCAAGAGGGCGGGGAAGGACGACCCCCAGGCCATTCGCGACGCTATTGAGAGCACGAAGAGCCTTCAGGTCGTAACCGGCGTGATCACTATTGACAAGGCCACCCATAACCCACTCGATAAGACAGTCGTCATCGACATCGTCAAGAACGGCAAGATCACCTTCCTCGAGCGCCTGGACCTGTCGCAAGTGAAGTAGACGGCGACATGAGCACACGGCGGTGAAGAACCGCCGTGTGCTACTATATCCCAGAAATCGGGCAGTAACCTGGGGAGGAGAGTCCATGTTTCTTCAGCAGCTGATCAACGGCCTATCAATCGGCAGTATCTACGGCCTCGCATCAGTTGGTTATGCGTTGATATATAGTATCCTCGGTTTCTCCAACTTCGCCCACGGCGAGATGACGATGGTCGGCGCCTTCTCGGGCTTCTTCGCCATGACGGCCGGGGGGTTACCGTTTCCCATCGCCCTGCTCGTTGGGGTGTTCGGGAGCGCGCTAGCCGCGGTCTGCATGGAACGCTTCGCCTACCGGCCGCTCAGGATGCGAAATGCCCCCAGCCTGTACTTTTTCATCGCGGCCATGGGCGTCTCGGTCGTCCTGATGAACGCGGCCGTCGTGCTCCTGAGCGCGACGTTCAGGACATTCCCGCCCATACTCCCCGTCAAGACAGTGGGGATCGGGAACTTGAGCATCGGCGTGATCGACCTGGTCGTATTCGGGGTGTCGGCGATAGCCGTAACAATCCTTGAGTTCGTGCTCGCCTTCACCAAGATGGGGAAGGCCATACGGGCCGCGGCCTATGACAGCGTCACGGCGTCAATGATGGGCATCAGCATGGACAAGGTCTGTTTCATGGTGTTCGTCATGGCGGGTACGCTGGCCGGTCTGGCCGGAGTGTTCAGGGGACTGAAGTACACCGTGCACGCCAACATGGGGAACATCATCCTGAAAGCGTGGGTGTGCTCCATCATCGGCGGGATCGGAAGCGTCCAGGGGGCTCTCCTGGGCGCGCTGATGGTGGGTGTATTGGAGACGTTCATCGCCGGGTTCGGCTTCTCGAACCTCCGCGACGTGATCGCCTTCGCCCTTCTAATCGGCATGCTTTACTTCAGACCAAGTGGACTTCTCGGCAAGACAACCGAGGAGAAGGCGTAAGGGGGAACGAATTGTGTCTGGATTTTTCCAGGGAATGCTCATCACCGTTGGGATCAATATTATCGCGGTGCTCGGTCCCTCGCTTCTCCTGGGATTCACCGGTCTGTTCACCTTCGGACACGCCGCATATGAGGCGATAGGGGCTTACACCGCCGCTCTCCTGACAATGAAGATGGGTATGCCGTTCCCCATCGCCCTGCTTTGCGGCTGCCTCCTCGCCATGCTCTGCTCGATTCCGATAGGCTATCCGACCCTCAGGCTCACGAGCGACTACTTCATCGTCGCCACGTTGGGGGTCGGCGAAATCGTGGCACTACTCATCGAAAACCTCGAGAAGGTGACCGGCGGAGCCAGGGGGCTTCCCGGCGTCCCATTCTACACGACGTTGCCGTGGACGATAGGCCTGGTCATCCTGTGTATATGGGTGACCCGCAACTTCGTGAATTCGCGGCACGGGAGGAACTGCATCGCGGTGCGCGAGAACGAACTCGCGGCCGAATGCGTGGCGATCGATTCGTTCAAGTATAAGATGATGGCCCAGATGATAGCCGCCTTCCTCGGAGGCCTATCCGGGGGACTCATGGGTCACTACGTCGGGATACTTCACCCGAAGATGTTCAGGATCATCCGCTCCGAGGAACTTGGCATCGCTGTCATCCTCGGCGGCGCCGGCAGCATAACCGGCTCGGTTCTGGCCGCGATCGTGGTCACCCTGCTACCTGAAATCCTCCGGGATGTGGTCAAGGACTGGAGGCTCGTTGTCTACGGTCTGGCGGTCATCCTCGTGATTATTGTGAAACCCCAGGGATTGATGGGTTACAGGGAGCTCACACTCGAATCAATTCGGAAGACGTGGCTGCGGCTGACCTCCAGATCCAGTAAGACTGCCGT
Organism: Bacillota bacterium; assembly: GCA_018434225.1. Classification (GTDB taxonomy): domain Bacteria; phylum Bacillota; class Sulfobacillia; order JABLXB01; family JABLXB01; genus SM1-B181. Next base: position 14,902 of record JAHDPS010000286.1, on the reverse strand, counting down.
TCAGGGCGCTTCTGGATCGGAAGGGAGGAGATAGTCGTGGCGTTCTTCGAGATAAAGGATTTGACGAAGACGTTCGGCGGCCTGGTGGCGGTGGACTCGTTCAACTGCGACGTAGAGCGTGGCGAACTGGTGGGCCTCATCGGACCGAACGGCGCCGGCAAGACCACGGTTTTCAATGTCGTCAACGGGATATACAAGCCCACCGCAGGCAAGATATCGATCGAGGGCACGGAGATCGCCGGCAAGAAGCCGTTCGAAGTGGCACAGCACGGCATCGGGCGCACGTTCCAGAACATCCGGTTGTTCTCGTACCTCTCGGTCGCCGAAAACGTCAGGATCGCCTGCCACGGGCAGGCTCAGTACGGGCTGCTTCACTCGCTCTTCCAGACGCCCACCTGTAGGAAGCAGGACGCCGGCCTCATGAAAACCGCGACCGACCTATTGGATCTGGTGGGGCTGATGGATCGCAAGGACGAGCTCGCCAAGAACCTGCCGTACGGCCACCAGAGACGGCTCGAGATCGCTCGCGCACTGGCCTTGAAGCCCAAGCTGCTCCTCCTGGACGAACCGGCGGCCGGAATGAATCCGCAGGAGTCGGACGACTTATCCGAGTTCATCCTGAAGATACGCAAGGACTACGGCTTGACGATCATGCTGATCGAACACCACATGGATGTCGTCATGGACATCTGTGAGAGGATCTATGTCCTGAACTTCGGAAAGAGGATCGCCGCCGGCGACCCCGCGAGTATCCAGTCAAACCGCGAGGTCATAGAGGCCTACCTCGGCGAAGAGGAGGAGAGCGCCTGACATGCTGCTCGTGAAGAATCTGAACGTGTATTACGGCGGGATTCATGCACTGAGGGACCTGACAATCCACGTCGATGCCGGCGAGATCGTGACAATCATCGGGGCCAACGGCGCGGGCAAGTCGACTCTGCTTCGCGCCATTTCGGGGATAGTGCGCCCGAAAGGCGGGGAGATCTCCTTCGAGGGCAAGCGTATAGACGCAAGGCCGCCTCACGTCATTGCCAACCTCCGAATCGCGCACGTCCCAGAGGGGCGACGCGTCTTCGCGAACCTTTCCGTAAAGGAAAACCTCGAAATGGGGGCTTTCCTGGTTGCCGACCACAAGCGCCTGCAGAAGACCCTGGACACAGTGTTCCACCTGTTTCCGCGGCTCAAGGAGCGCGAAGGACAGCGCGCCGGCACTCTGTCGGGCGGAGAGCAGCAGATGCTCGCGATGGGCAGGGGCATGATGATGGAGCCGAAGCTCTTGATAATGGACGAGCCGTCCCTCGGCCTCGCCCCGGTGCTCGTCACGAGCATCTTCGCGGCGATAAAGGAGATCAACTGCCAGGGCTGCACCATCCTGCTGGTCGAGCAGAACGCTCACAAGGCATTGCGGGTGGCGAACAGGGCCTATGTGCTGGAGACGGGCAGGCTCATGATGGAGGGACCGGCCGAAGAGATAGCGAAGGACCCGTCAATCCGGCAGGCATACCTTGGAAGGAAGGGCAGGAAGGCGCAATCCACGGCCGGTTGAGCCCGGTGATTCGTGCGACCCTACATCCGGTCGGGGGCGCTCACGCTCATCAGGCGCAGGCCGTTTCTCAGGACGATCCGCGTGGCCAGGGCGAGACACAGTCTCGCCCTCATTATTCCATCGTCCTCGGCGCCGAGCACCCTGCACCGGGTATAGAACGAATGGAAGAGGGTCGCCACCTCGGTGAGATAATGGGGCATCCTGTGCGGCTCGCGCGCGATGGCGGCCGCCGCTATCTCCTCCGGAAACTCTGAGAGGCCCTTGATCAGGGCGATTTCGCTCTCATCCACCAGGAGAGACAGATCCGAGCCGGCAAGGGATGCGGCGTCGATGCTCTCGACGCCCCTCGCGGCCGCCTCCCTGAACATACTGCTTATCCGCGCGTGCGCGTACTGGACGTAGTACACGGGGTTCTCGTTGGACTGTATCTTGGCCAGGTCCAGGTCGAAATCCAGATGGCTGTCCGGGGAGCGCAGCAGGAAAAAGAATCTCGCCGCGTCCTTGCCCACCTCGTCAAGGAGCTCGTCCATGGTCACGAATTCGCCCATCCTCTTGGACATCTTCACGGGTTCGCCGCCGCGTATCAGCCTCACGATCTGGACTATCAGCACCTCGAACGAATCCCGCGGGTAGCCCATCGCCTCGACTGCGGCCTTCATCCTCGAGATGTACCCATGATGGTCGGGCCCCCAGATGTCGATCAGCTGTTCGAAGCCCCTCCTGTACTTGTTCAGGTGGTAGGCGATATCGGGCGCAAGGTAGGTGAAAGATCCGTCGCTCTTAACGAGCACCCTGTCCTTGTCGTCGCCGAATGTCGTGGACCTGAGCCACACCGCCCCCTCGCTTTCGTAGACGTGGCCTCGCTCGCGCATGAACTCGACTACGCGCGAGACGTCGCCCGCGTCGTGGAGGCTCTTCTCGCTGAACCAGAGGTCGAACTCCACTCCGTATCGCTTCAGCGATTCCCTCTGCGCCCTCAGTATGTTGTCGATCGCGTAACGCGAGAACAAGAGCGCCCGTTCGTCCGGCGGGAGCGCCAGGAGATCGGGGCCTTTCTCCTCCTTCAGGCGCTCGGCGATTTCGATCAGGTACTCCCCGGGATAGCAGTCTTCGGGGACCTCGATCCCTTCGCCCAGGAGCTGCCTGTACCTGATCTCCAGGGATCTCCCCAGGGTGGCCACCTGGTTACCGGCGTCGTTGACGTAGAACTCCCGCTTGACGTCGAAGCCGGCCCAATCGAGGAGGTTGGCCAGGGTGTCGCCTACGGCCCCCGCCCGCGCCTGCACGACGATGATGGGGCCCGTGGGGTTGGCGCTGACGAACTCCAGGAGGACTCCCATTCCGCAGCCCGTCCCCGTGCGGCCGTAGGATTCGCCCTGCTCGATCACCGATCGCAGTGATTCCTCTAGCCAGTGCCGTCCGAGGAAGAAGTTGATGAATCCGGGACCCGCCACCTCCACCTTGTCCGCGAACGAGCCGTTCAGATCCAGCCGGCCGGCCAGGGATTCGGCGACCCGCCTCGGATTGCGCCCGAGGGATTTCCCCAGCAGCATCGCGGCGTTGGTCGCCATGTCCCCGTGCTCCGCGCGAGCCGGTCGCTGGAGCCTGACCTCGCCGTCGAACTCAAGGCGCGGGCCCTCGGACAGCCCCTCTTCGCGCAACAGGTCGGATATCGCGGTCTTGATTCTGGCCAGCACATCCGCCCTGGCCCGGACCATCATGCTCTCCAATATTGACACCCCTCGACCGCACAAGGATACTGTGCGAGAAAACTATGCAATGAACTCGAACGGCGCCCCTTAACGCGGCGGGACCCTCCGGGCAATTCCCGCGTCCACCGCGAGCAGGGCCTCGCGAACGATCTTCGCCGCCAGGATAGACGTGATATCCGAATGGTCGTACGCGGGCGCCACTTCTACCAGATCGAACCCCACTATGTTCATGTCGCGCAGCAACGCGACGGATTCCAGTATCTCTCCCGGCGCCACGCCGCCGGGTTCAGGAGCGCCGGTCCCGGGGGCATAAGCGGGATCGAGAACGTCGATGTCCACCGAAACGTACACGGGGCGGCCCGACAAATCATCCCTCAGGGCCCTCAGGGGGCGCGCAACTTCCCCCGGGTGCACCCTGCCGCCGAAAGCACCGCGCATTTCCTCGGCCGTCCCCGAACGTATGCCCAGCTGGTAGACGGCGGCGACGCCTGGTAACTCGGAAACCCTGCGCATCACCGTGGCGTGTGATAGTTTCTCCCCCAGGTACTCGTGGCGCATGTCCGCGTGCGCGTCGATGTGGATGACCGCAAGCTGTGCGTACCGCATGCACGCGGCGGAAACGGCCGGCAGAGTGACGAGGTGCTCGCCTCCGAGCATGAAAGGAACGTCCCCGGCGTCGTAGATCGCCGCCACGCACGTCTCTATAATGCCCAGCGCGCTCCCCACGTCGCCGAACGGGAGCACGAGGTCTCCAATGTCACGAACGGCCGCGTCGCGGATATCCATGTCGAGGGTGGGGCTGTATTCCTCCAGCACCTGTGATACTTCGCGGACGCGAGACGGCCCGAACCTCGTTCCAGGCCTGAATGTCGTAGTGGCGTCCAGCGGGGCGCCGAACAAGGCTGTCCCCGGCCGGCTAATCTCGGCCGCACAACCCAGGAACCTTCTAGGGTATTCCCAGGCCAAGTCGGTCAATCCGCATCACCTTCGAGAATCCTCTCTACGAACGGGGGGAGGCGGAAAGCGGCCCGGTGAATCTCGGGACTATAGTATTTAGTGCCCGGGACTGTTCTACCGCCGGCCGGAGTCGTAAACTCATGGGCCATAGAGCCGATCGTGTAGCTCCACATCCCTCCGGGATATGTGGGAACACAGCCAAGATACACCCCGCTCTTGGGGAATATCCCCTTGACGCACCCGAACACCCGCCCCACTTCGTCCGGAAAATAGAATGGCGAGCCGGTCTGGGCCACGAACAGACCGTCCCCCCGAAGTGCCCGCTTGATCGCTCTGAGGAATTCCTCCCCGAACAGCCCAACCGCCGGCCCGACCGGGTCGGTTGAATCCACGACGATGACGTCGTACGCGTCATTCGCGGACTTCACGAACTCGATCCCGTCACCTATCGTCACAGTGACCCTGGGATCGTCGAGTTTACAGGATATCGAGGGGAGGTTCCTCCTCGCGAGATCCAGGACCTTTTCATCGATCTCAACCAGGTCCACGCGCTCGACGGGATGTTTCAGAATCTCCCTCACGGAACCACCGTCTCCGCCGCCGACGACCAACGCCCTTCGCGGGGCCGGGTGGCTGCACATCGGCACGTGGCATATCATCTCGTGGTACATGAATTCGTCCCGCTCCGTCGTCTGGATCACGTTGTCCAGCGTGAGCATTCCGCCGAACCGAGCGGTGCGGGAAACCACGGCCTCCTGGTACGGAGTCTTGCAGCGTTCAAGAACGCCCTCCACCTGAATGGATACCCTCAGCCCTGCGGCCTGATTCTCGGTAAACCAATACTCCACGGAAGTTCACCCCCCTGGGAACCACGGACGCGCGCTTCGCCCGTCCGCCGGCGATACGCTCAATACCACATTGGAACCGCCGCGAAGGCGCACCCCGCGCGCACGACCGTGTGCTGAGCGCCGATTACCTCGATCCTGGACGCCTTCATCCCACGCCTCCTGAACGCGTCCTCCACCATCATCCGGATGGTCTCCTCGGCCTCCCCGGCTGAACAATGGCCCGAATACTCCATTATTACACCGAACGTGTCCTCCGTGTGGCCGATTCCCACAGCAGCGGATATCACATCGCCCAGCTCAACGCTGGTTATAGAGGCATACGCCACCGGCAGGAGATTCCCGGGCGGCACATGGAGGTTCTTGACGTACTCAGCTCTTGGAGGAAGGATACTCGATACCCTTACGAGGTTAACGTTCCCTATTCCCGCCTGGAGCAGGGCACCGTCGAACGCGTTGAGTTCGGTGGCTCCCTCGGACGAGCCGGAAACCAGGCTGTACTTCGTTGGCATGGGTAGACACTGCATTGTCGCTTCCCCCTTTTCCGCGAATCAATGTGAGTAAGCCCGGAGCGCCGCAATCGCGTAACGCGCGCAGTGGCAATTTCCCCGCTGCGCGCGCCTCAGCATAGAAGGTATAACGCGGCCTAAATTGACGAAGCAATTATACCAGAAATCATTCGAGAAGGGAATTCCGCGGGGAGGGACTCGGGGATTAACAGGCGATCTCATCCGGTGGCGGAAAGGCTCATACCCGCATTGACGGTGGCGGCCGTCGCATTCTCGGTCATCTTCGCTCTGGTAGCCTTCATCGTGGTGGCGATCCCGTTGCCACCGCCCGAGACTCCTCTGGCATCCGTTTTGTACGACAGAAACGGCGATGCGTTCGGCAGACTGTTCGTCCAGAACCGCACGGAAATCCCCCTGTCTCAGATGCCGGAGGACCTCCGCAACGCGGCGATATCAGTTGAGGATTACCGGTTCTACAAGCACTTCGGGCTGGATCCCATATCCATCGTCAGGGCGTTCGTGGTCGACATTAAGAAGCGCCAGTTTGCCGAGGGCGCCAGTACTATCACGCAGCAGCTCGCCAGGACCCTTTACCTTTCTCAGGAAAGAAGGATCTCCCGCAAGCTCATCGAGGCGCTGCTGGCGCTTAAGCTCGAACTGAAGTATTCCAAGGACGAGATCCTGGGCATGTATCTGAACCAGGTGTACCTGGGCGCCGGCACTTACGGGGTGGAGGCGGCCTCCTGGACCTACTTCGGCGTGCCCGCCAGGGACCTGGATCTGCCGAGGGCGGCATTGTTGGCCGGGCTGATACGCTCTCCGGAAGGATATTCGCCATTCAACGAACCCGAACTGGCCCTGAAGCGGCGGGACAATGTCCTCAGGCGGATGAACGAGCTGGGCTACATCGATGAATCCCGGCTGCGCTCCGCCCTGTCCAGCCCTCTGGGGACGAAAAAGCGGCCCGCGCCGCTCGTCGAAGCACCGTACTTTGCGGACTACGTGCTCGAGCAGGTTAGGCAGGCGGATCCGGCCCTCGCTCTCTCCCTGAGCAGGGGCGGATATAAAATTCACACGACGCTGGACATGAAGGCGCAGCGTAGCGCCCAGCGAGCCGTGGCTCAATTGCGGGAATCCGCGCCCGACGCGAACGGAGTCACCCAACCCCAGTGCGCACTCATAGCGATGGACCCGTCCAACGGCCAGATCAGGGCGATGGTGGGCGGGCGGGATTACGCCAATACATCCCTGAACAGGACGGTCAACTCTCACCGCCAGCCCGGTTCCATGTTCAAGCCGTTCGTCTACGCGGCTGCGCTGGATCGGGGGAACCCCCCTACCGCCGTCATGATGTGCGAGCCGATCGCATACCCAGGGAGGGATCCCGAACATCCATATCAACCCGCGGACTACGGCGACGAGAAGTATCATTATCGTTTTATCGCTATGCGGGAAGCGATCACGATATCCGACAATGTGGTCGCTGTGCGCTGGACCGAACAGGTGGGGCCGGCCACAGTGGCATCGTACGCCAGGCGCATGGGGATACGATCGCCTTTGAGCGAGAACCTGTCGCTGGCCCTCGGGAGTTCCGAGATCACTCCTCTGGAGGCGGCGACGGCCTTCTGCCCTCTGGCCAACTCGGGTTTCGGGGTGGAACCCTCCGCCCTGCTGAAGGTGGAGGATAAGTGGGGCCGCGCCGTACTGGAGAAGAAGCCCGTCACGCCCACCAGGGCGCTCGACGAGAATGTCGCCTACATACTGACTGACATGATGAGGGGCGTCACCCGCCCGGGCGGCACCGCGGGTTTTGTGGAGGGGGAACTGGGGAGGCCGGTCGCGGGGAAAACGGGAACCACCGATGATTCCAGGGACGCGTGGTTCGCCGGTTTCACGCCGGACCTGGTGGGAGTCGTCTACGTGGGCTACGACCACCGCGAGAAGGCGGTCGGCTCGGGGGGATCAGTGGCAGCCCCGATATGGCGGTCGTTCGCCTCGGGCGCGCTCGAGGGATTGCCTGTCGCTGACTTCCAACGGCCCGCAGGGGTGGTCGAAATGTGGGTGTGCGAAGAGACGGGGCTGCCGGCCAACCCGGCGTGCCCCGCTCGCTCGGAACTATTCATCCGCGGGACCGAACCCACCGGGGTGTGCCCGCTCCCGCATTATCCCTGGCTATTTGGGCGTTTCCCCGAGGACGATGGGGATAGTGAGCGCCTTCCCCTTCCTGCGAATGGTGGCGTTGACCGTATCCCCGACGCGGTGGGCGGATAGTATGGTCTTCAAAGAGGCGGCGTCCGTTAGTTCCTTGCCGTCGAGCGCCTCAATTATATCCTCTTTCCTGACGCCCGCCTTCGCGGCCGGGCCGTTCTGGACCACATCCACCACGTATATGCCTTTATCCAGCGCTATCTCGTATCCGTACTTCTGGGCGGTGGGTTTGTCTATCAGGCTGATCCCCAACCACGGTCTGGCCACGCGCCCCTTGGACAGAAGCTCGTTGATGATGCCCCTCGCCGTGTTGATGGGTATGGCGAATCCCATGCCCTCCGCCGAGGCGATCTTCACGGTGTTGATCCCGATAACCTGGCCCGCGGCGTTGGCGAGCGGCCCGCCGCTGTTGCCTGGGTTGATCACCGCGTCAGTCTGTATGAGGCTGAACGTCTCCTCGCCTATCTTCAGCGTCCGGTCCTTACCGCTGATCACGCCCTGCGTGACACTGCTCTTGAACTCCATGCCCAGCGGATTACCGATCGCCACGGCTAGTTCGCCTATCTCGAGTTTGTCCGAGTCGCCGAACTCGGCTGCAGGCAGGCCAGTTGCGTTAACCTTAATGACCGCCAGGTCTGTGGGTGGGTCGGCGCCCACTACCGTGCCTTCGAGGACCCGGCCGTCGGCGAGGAATACCTTGAGTTGCTTGGACCCTTCAATCACGTGGTTATTGGTGATGATGTACCCATTCGCATCGAAAATAGCCCCTGAACCGCTGTGGTCCTCCGTGTATTCTCGACCGAAAAAGTCGTACCCGACCACCGCCTTATTGACTATGCCCACCACAGCGGGACCGAGCTTCTTGGCGACTTGAACCGCCGGTGAGACATCGCGCGACGCCTGCGAGGGCGCTGCCACGGGGATCTGCGCCGGTTGCCATGGATTCGGCAGAGTGCCGGCCGCCATGTATCCCGGGGCCATAGCGGAAGCCACAAGGCCCCCCACTATCGCCGACACAAGGGCAACAGCCACGATGAGGTACAGCGGTGACCGCGGGGCCCGTCTATCTGACGTCGCCCTCGCGGGCGCGGCGCTCGCGGCGCACTCCGAGAGGGCATCCGCCTGGTCCATCCGGTCCATGTGGCTTACTTCATGCCCGTCTACCCATTCCATGACCATCACCTCTCTTTCTCTTCTACTATATCTGCACCAATCGACCGGTATTTGTCAACGACATGTTCGTAGCCTCTCAAAATATGCTCTACCCCGTATACCTCCGTCTTTCCCTCAGCCGAGAGGCCGGCGACGATCATGGCCGCGCCCGCTCTCAAGTCAGTGGCCCGAACGGGGGCACCGAACAGCTTGGGCACGCCCTCCACTATCGCCGTCCGTCCGTCAACCTTTACGCTGGCTCCCATCCGGATCAGCTCGTTCGCGTAGCCAAAGCGGTTATCGTATATGGTTTCTTGAACCACGCTGATCCCGTCCGCTCTGGCCATCAACGCTACGAATATCTGCTGGCAGTCGGTGGGGAAGCCGGGATATGGCAAGGTCTTGATATTGACTGCCATTGGCCTCTCCGGCCCGATCACTCTCAACGAGTCGCCGTTCTCCTGAATCTCGGCCCCCGCCTCACGCAATTTAGCAATGATGGGGTCCAGATGCTTCGGAATGACTCCGGTGACCGTAACATCCCCTGCGGACGCGACGGAGGACATCATGAAAGTCGACGCCTCGATGTCGTCCGGGACGACGCTGTGCTCGGAGCCACGCAGGCTCTTGACGCCTTTCACCCTTATGACGTCCGTGCCGGCGCCCTGCACCTTCGCCCCCATCGAGTTCAGGTAGTTCGCCAGGCTGACCACGTGCGGCTCTTTGGCCGCGTTCTCTATCGTCGTGACCCCCTGGGCGAGCGTGGCCGCAAGCATGATGTTTATAGTCGCTCCGACGCTCACCACATCAAGGTATATAGGGGCGCCTTTCAACCTGTCCGCCTGAATTTTCACTATACCGTGTTCAAGGCGGGCTTCCGCCCCCAACGCCTTAAAGCCCTTAATGTGCTGATCAACGGGTCTCAGACCGATGTTGCACCCTCCGGGGAGGGCCACCTCCGCCCGGCCGAACTTAGCGAGCAACACCCCCAGAAGGTAGTATGATGCCCTGAGTCTTTTGACGAGCTCGTAGGGGGCCTGCCAGCTGGAGAACCCGTTGGGGTTGATGACCATTCTGCCGTCGCGATTCAACGATACTTCCGCGCCCAGATCCGATATGATCTCCGCGAAGGTCGTGACATCCGTGATATCTGGCAGATTGTCGATGGTGCTCTCGCCGCTCGCGAGCAGGGATGCCGGAATGACCGCAACAGAGGCGTTCTTTGAGCCGGCGATCTTCACCGCGCCGATGAGCCTGCGCCCACCCTTGATGACCAGTTTGGACAACGACCAGCACTCCCGATTATCGATTGGGCACAAGGCCCTTCACCAGACAAAACCTTCGCCAGCATACTGGGCTTTTCCTGCGATCCTTCTTAGCGTCCCACCAGTTCGGGCTTCTCCACCTCCCCAGTGTGGGCATTCAGGTACACCTCCTGGCCGTCGGCGAACAACACCCTCCAGACAGGAACGCATTCCCACTGCTTCGCGTTGTAGGGCTCGCTGTGGTACCCCAGCGAAACATCGACGATGGAAGCCCCGCTCGCCCCTCCCGCTAAACCCGAAGACGCCGACATGACGGCTTCGGTGGATGGAAGGATGGACCTGCGTTGCTGACTGTATCCTATCGGCTCGAACAGGACGAACCTCGCCTCGGAGACTCCGGTTGGGAATACCCTCACCGCGATGTGCGAGCCGAATACGGGTCTCTGGTCAAACCTCGCGCAGAAGTTGACCATCCAGGCCTCCCGGTGCGGTATCGCATAATCCAGTTCGAACGCGTCGAGATCACCGGCGTATCGTTCCAGGAATCCCCTGGCGAGTGCGACGGCGTCCCCCCTACGAAGGGCGGTCCCGCCCGGTATCACCTCGCTCGTATACAGCAGGACGCCGTTATCCAGAAGCGTGGCCAGGCTCAGGGCCGGCGTTTCCTTAGATCCTCTAAGCCGATCCTGTATGTCCCGGACTTTCGCCGTGGACGGTCTCACGACCAGGTACGACATGGGCGGATACTCCCTAGGCGGGTTGCAGGATAGGCTAATCCCGGCGGCCTCCAGCTTCGACCGAGCGTTCCTGATATCACCCGTCGCCAATCTCCCGGACGCGGCGCCGGTTACAGCCGTCATGTTGGCCACCTGGCGGCCCAGGAACAGATCCATGCATAAGAACGCCATTATTAGTGCTACCTTGGCCTTGGACCAGTCCAATCCGCCTGCCCACCCTTCTGTTCGCCCCACACGGCCCCGGAGCCCAGATCTACGAACGCCTTGAGGCCGCTGGTGGACTCGATCACCCACACCGGTTTGAGGACATCCTGCTTCACGCCCGCCGGAGTACTCCAGTACCCAAGGTACACGTCCTTGACCGCGCGAGCCAGACCACCGGGGAAAACCGTGGTCCAATGTCGCGACAGGATATTCAGCGCCTCATCCGCGGAAACCGTCTGGCCGATCATGTTCTCGGGTCTTACAAACACCCGAACGTTTCGCAGATATGCCCCCACGCCCTGCGAACTAAGTCCCACCACGATCGGTGCCTCGTCGCCCCAGACAGGGATGCCCTTACACCTGTATGATAGCCTTATCTCTTGCAGCCCGGTAGTGTGAGATCGCCCCGATAGTTCGACTGGGTGAGCCCCCTCGGGCAGCCCCCCGTGTAACGCGGTGAATTCCAGGGCTCGTTCCAGCACCACCATGTAGTCACCGCTCCGGCCGTCACCGTACACGAGTGGACAGCTGTATTCCACGGCGCCCGGCGGGTAGACCCTCAGGCCCTGCCTGCCGTCGGAGTATATGACGGCGCCATCGTTCTCCTCGATCCTGCGCACCACGGATCTGTCCAGGAAGAACTTGCCCAGTATATCCTCCGGGATCGTTTGTTCGCCCCTGACAATCAGCGCCGGAGTTTTGAACGATGAATCTGGAAGCAGCACTCCCCTGTTTATCGCGACCCCGTTCACCTCGGAGGCCGCCTCCACCCACCGCCTCCGATCCCCCGTCGCAAACTCTTTCAACAGGTTAATCAGGGAAGGAGGTGTACCCCCCGGCAGTTTCACGTCGAGGCGCAGGTGCTTCTCATGAGTATACGAGTACACGTACACTGCCGGGTTCTTGATCGATACGGCCACCCTGTCCGATAGGAAATCATCCCCTTCGGTCCAGGGAATCCCCGTCCACATCAGGACCAACCGCGAAAACGGGATCCTCACCGGATATACGATCTCAAGGGAGCCCTGTTCGGCACGAAGCGCCTTCATGTCCACCGGCGCCTGCCTGGGGGTTCTATCGATCTGGCTAAGCATCGTGCTCTTCACCAGCCCGGCGTCCCAGAGCGCCAGGTAATCGGGCGTACCGGGCATGAGCACCGTGTGCTGATTGCCGCCAAGATGGACGGCAATCCGCGCCGGCTTCAATGCAGCCTCAAGATCTATCTCCGGCTTTTCAAGGTCGATTAGTGGGAAGGGTTGATCGTAGTCCTGCGCGGCCCCCTGGACACCGATCATGAGGCGCCCCGTGAGCAATAGGCTCAGAATGACGAGCGCTATCAGCAGAACCGTCTTGGCTTGCTCAATCAGTCTCAACAACGGCGCCCTCCATTGCGGGGATGCTGAGCTCCACCTCAGTCCCCCGCCCGACCTCGCTCTCGATTCTTATATCTCCGCCGTGAGATAGGATGATCTCTCTCGCTATTGAAAGGCCGAGGCCGGTACCCCCCAGTTCGCGCGACCTCGCCTTATCGACCCTGTAAAACCTCTCGAATATCCTGGGCAAGTCCTCTGGAGGAATGCCGATCCCAGTGTCCCGAAAAACGGCGGAAACCCCGCCGTCAGAGCGACGCACGTCCACTGAAACCTTACCGCCGGGGCCTGTGAATTCGATTGCGTTCGCCATTATGTTCACGGCGACCTGCTGGATCCTGTCCGAGTCGGCCATGACCAACGGCAAACCCTGCTCGATGTTGACGGCGAGATCGATCCCCTTTTTCTCCGCCTGCGGTCGCATCAGCGTGACGGCCTCCATCACGGAATCCCCCAGCAACATCGGCCCTTTATTCCACGAAACCCCCCTGCCGTCGAGGTCGGCCAGGTCCAGGAGGTCCTTGACGAGCCTGCTCATCCTGTCCGTCTCCTTCCCAACGACCGCCAGGAATTTCCTGGCCAGGGTCGGGTCGGTCACCGCCCCGTCGGCCAGTGTCTCGACGTAGCTCTTTACGGAGGTCAAAGGCGTCTTCAACTCATGCGATACGTTAGCCACGAATTCGCGCCGGAGGGTATCCAGCCGCTCTGATTCCGTAACGTCCTGGAGTACTATAACCGCTCCGGGTTGCTCTTTCCCATTACCCCGTATTGACGCGCGGCGCGCGACGATTGTGTGGTCTCCGACCTTGACCCGCTTCGCGCGGCCCGAAAGCTGCCCGGTGAGGGGCTTGCCCACCGCGGCGGCGGGTTCGATGCCCAGCATCCTGCCGGCGGCCGGGTTCATGGCGATAACGGAGCCGTTGCCGTCCACGGCGACGACCCCGTCGGCCATGTGAGTCAATATGGCCTCCAGCCTCCCCTTTTCCCCTGATATCTCGGCCAGAGTCGTCCTGAGGCGTTGCGCGAGGTGGTTGAACATCATTGCGAGCTGACCGATCTCGTCGCCCGATCTCACCTGGATAGTGTCCTCGAAGTTTCCCGCCGCCATCTGGCGGGCTTTGGCGGTTATCTGCTCGATCGGCCTGGTTATCGTCTGCGATACGATAAAGCCCAGGAGCGCCGTCACACCCAGGGCCAGCACGCCTGTGTATATGAGTATGGCTCTCACGTCGCCCAGCGTCCTGTGAATACCCTCCAGCGAGGCGATCACGTACACCAGGCCCACTATGCGCTCACCGATGCGGACGGGCTCAACAAGGTGTAGGCTGCTGTCCCCCGTCACGGGCGCAGCGCCCGTCGTCTGGCCGCGCCCACCCGATAGCGCCCTGGTTATCTCCGACTTGCTCAGTACTCGCTCGAGTTCCCTGGGGTCATCTCCGGACCATCCGACCAGGGAGCCGTTGGGGCCGAGCACGACGATGTCGAGGCGGCTCTGTTGCCCGAAATCCTTTACGAGCTGGTTTATCCTATCCTTTTCCGGCTGCGCGCCCATGTACCGCTGGAGGAACGTGGCTACCAGCTGAGCCTGCGAAGTAAGCGTCTCCGAGAGAGTGGACACGTAGTATTTCTCCAGGGACTGAAGCAGATAAGCGCCCGTCAACTCCATCGCCAGGAGTATGAGCAGAAGGAATATGGTGACAAGCTGCCACCGGATGCTCTTCCCCAAGCTATTGCCTCCGTTTACTCACGGGGATCGCAGAAGCAGTAACCGACTCCCCGCTTTGTAGCGATGTACCTGGGGTTCCCGGGGTCGTCCTCGATCTTCTCCCTGAGCCTGCGGACCGTCACGTCGACCGTCCGCGTGTCTCCATAATACTCGTATCCCCACACTTCATCCAGAAGCGCCCTGCGCGTGAACACCTTGCCCGGGCTCGACGCGAGGAACTTCAATAATTCGAATTCCTTGAAGGTCACCGGGATCCTTACTCCGGCCCTCATAACCTCGTATGTTCTCAAATCGATCGCCAGATCACCGAACTGCACCCGGTCCTCTCCGGCCACGGGCGGCTGCAACCGCCTGAACAGCGCCTTCACCCTGGCAACCAGCTCCCTCATCCCGAACGGCTTCGTCACATAGTCGTCCGCGCCGAGTTCGAGGCCCACCACCTTGTCGATCTCCTGCTCTCTGGCGGTCAAAAAAATGATGGGGACCCGCGATTTCTGGCGGATCAGCCTGCAGACCTCAAGCCCATCCATTCTGGGCAGCATTATGTCCAGGATCACCAGATCGGGGGATTCCGCGTCAACCATAGCTACGGCGGTCTCCCCGTCGTTGGCCACCAGGGCCTCGAAGCCCTCTTTCTCGAGATTGAACTGGATTATCGAAGCGATGGGCTT
>JAHDPS010000108.1 GCA_018434225.1 Bacillota bacterium | reverse complement strand
GGGCGTGATCAGCCCAACCGGTATTCCGCTGAGAGGCCAAGCGAACTCGGCGGATATGAGCAGTATAGCGTTGATGACCGGTCCCGTGATCGCCTGCTGCAACCCTAGGGCCTGGAACCCCACGGCTAGAGCGATCATTATGGCGCTTCGCGTAACAAACCTGGTGCTGAGATTCATCGTCGTTCCCCCATTATACTCATGCGCACTTGCGCTTGATGGATTATAGTCGCACTCATGTGAAAGAATACACTATCCGAGCTCCATCGTTCATTCTAGCATTGCGCCACCGGTTCAACAATACCCGATCGGCGTCTTGTCATCGGCGTCTCCGAGCGACTCCATGCAGTGTAGCCTCTCTACTTTATCGGGCTGACCGAGGCGTTCGAGGGGACCACCTGGATCCACGTCTGTCCTGGGGCGCAGCGGATCGTCTCCCCGTCGCTCGTGGTGAACCTCGTGGGCGATTCGGGAGACGTCTTCTCCCAGGCGCCCTCCTGGTACTTGCCCTCGGTCAAAAAGACGGCCTTGCCCTTGCCCACGAGGTCTATGATCAGACCCAGGTCCGAGTAAGCCACGCGACTATCCGCAAATTGGACGATGATATTGGCCGCCAGTATCGCCCGACCCGTCTCCCTATCCTTGTGGACCTCCCCGTTCATCGACCGGCGGTAGCCGCCCGTCACACGATTGTACGTGACTGTATACCTCGGCCCGTAAACTATCTCGACACCGGCCGCGGGCTCGTCCTGCCACCGCCCGAGGACCCACGGGGGCGAGGACACCGGGATCACCTTCGACGAAGCGGAGGTTTCTCTTGCCCGCGATCTCACGTTGTTCGCCGTAACGTACAGATTGTGCGGCATCTCCCTGGTGGTATCCCGCCAGAATCCCCTGCCGTCGCGGAGCTCGTCCACATCCACCAGGCCGAGGGATCGCACCGGTTCGATGTCTTTCGCGTCACCCCCGCAGTGCGCCACGGGAGCCCCCCACTCGCGGGCGATGACCGCGAAGTACGGCCTTATGCTCCTTACCGGGCCAATCTTCTTACACGAACTGCAGTGAAACAGGGCCAGGAACCTCGATATACCTCCCTCGGCCAGGGCCTCGTACACGACGTCGGCCTCCACGAGACCGCTCTGAGGCCGCGCTTTGGCGCTGTTCTCCACCACCACTGCCACCAGGGTATTATTTGGATCGTGTCTCTTCTGCGTGAATGGGCACTGCGTCCACTTGTCCTCCGGCGTCGGAGCCGGCCAATCGAGATTCAACGGCGACACGGGGCGAGTCGACGCGGGTTTACCGGGCGATCCCTCGGTCGGCGCCGGCTCCGCGCGTTGATCCGGCGCCGGCGCGACTGTCGCCGGTTGAGTAGGGGCATCCGCAGGCGATTGCTCAGCCTGGACCTGCTGGGGAGCCTCGGCGGGTGTGCTATCCAAAGGGCCTCGCTCGTCCCGTCTCCCGCACCCCGGCAGCAGCGTAGTAAGCAGAATGGCGGCGGCTACCAACGATCGCCGTGCCCCCGGCGCGTATAGTCTCACCTTATCGTCCCTCCGAAAGAGATTGCATGGGTTCGAGGCGGGGTGAGTTTCTCTTTGAAGACTCTGAGGCTATCCGACCTGTTCACCCTGATCCGCCTTAGCCTGAGAGGATCGCTCCCAGGAAGCGCCCAGCCCGGAGCCGTAGTGACCGCCCCGACGTAGCCCTCTCGCTTGACTCGTTCGACCACAGCGTCGTTGAGTTTGCCCGATGGGTAACAGAAGTGTGACACATCCACACCCAGCCGCTCCCTTAACGCGGACCTTGCTCCACCGATCTCGTCACCGAGCACGCTTTCGGATTTCACTCGCGCCAAGTCGAGATGACGGGCTGAATGGCAGCCCACCTCCATGCCGGCCGCGGCCATTTCCCCGAGCTCGTCCCACGAGACATATCCAGGCCGTCCGATTCTTCCGGAGATGACGAAGAACGTGGCCGTCATGTTCATTTCTTTCAGCAATGGAAAAACAACAGTATAATGGCTCCTGTAACCGTCGTCGAATGTCAGGACCACCGGCTTGTAGCCGGCGACTACGCCCCGGTCCGCCTTGCCCGCCAACATGTTCACGGCTTCGGACAGGCTGACCGTCCGGTAGCCCTCGCGGGCCAGGTAACGGAGTTGTCTTTCGAGCTCCCCGAGCCTGACGTACAGCTGATTGGGGCCATCCCCGATCTCGTGATACATGAGTATGGGCACGGCCACCGGCGTCATCGCCTGTCGGGCCGGCGCGGGTTCCTCGGCGAAGCCGAAACGGGGGGCGGCTAGCACCGCCACCGACACGAGGAGCGCCGGCAGCGCGATAAACATATAGCGAGATCGTGCGATCAAGGAGAACACCTCAACCAACTATAGCCGGACCCGCCACAACGGGCTCGGGCACCAGTGATTCATATCCGCGCGAGAGCGTCTATATGCCGCCTACTTTCTCCGCTGGTTCCGCGCTGTCCTGCCCAATTGCGGAAGGTATTGGGATTTCAGGCGGCGAACATGGGCTCGGGAGGGACGCGCATGGAAGACGCGCTCAAACACATTGCGGGATTGATGGCGATATCGGCCAGGACCGCCCCGAAGGCCGCCGGACAGGACTACGTGACGATAAGGGTCATTACGGGGGAAGACGTTGCCGGGCTGGCGAACGGGATGCTCGAGTACGGGAAGGAGTCGGGCAGACCCAACTACGACCGGGACGCGGGTAACGTGAGGAACTCGCCCGCGGTCCTGCTGGTGGGCCTCAAGGATGCGAAGGCAGTCGGCCTCGACTGCGGGGCGTGCGGCAAGAGCCGCTGCTCGGATATAGAGAAGGTTGAGGGGCCGGAGTTCGCGGGGGAAATCTGCGCCTGGCGGCTCGTGGATCTCGGGATAGCGCTGGGTTCCGCGGTCAAGACGGCGAGCATCCTGAACGCCGACAACCGCATAATGTACCGGATCGGTGTCGTCGCGAGGCGGATGGGCATGATGGACGCGGACGTCGTCGCGGGGGTCCCGTTGTCAGCCACCGGCAAGAGCATATACTTCGATCGGAAGTAACGCTCATCGCCACCATCTGGAAACGAGCGGGTCGGGCGAGTGCGCCCGGATCCCGCTCGTTGCAGTCACTTCGCTTTGCGCGAGCCAATCACGCCATTTCGCGCACGATCTTTGCGGTGTCCCGAGCGATCGCGAGTTCTTCATTCGTTGGAATGACCATTACCGATACTCGCGACGCTGGGGTCGATATCGTTTTTTCCTTGGCGGGGCTCTCGTTCTTCTCCTTGTCAACCTCGATGCCCAGCACGCTCAGGTTCGAACAGACGGACCATCGGACCAGCGGTGAGTTCTCCCCGATACCGCCGGTGAACACGAGGGCATTCAGCCCGTTCATGGCCGCGGCGTACGCGCCCACGTATTTTCTCAACCGGTAGCAGAACATGTCGAAAGCCCTCTTGCCGCCCTCGTCCCCGTCCAGCATCGCCTGTTCGATCTCCCTCATATCGTGGGACAAACCCGACACGCCCTTCAGCCCGCTCTGCTTGTTGAGCAGGTCATTGACCTCCTTGATCGTCATGCCCATATCGACGACCATGTGGTAAGTGAGCGCCGGGTCTATGTCACCGCTCCGCGTGCCCATCACGAGGCCCTCAAGAGGAGTGTATCCCATGCTGGTATCCACGGATTTCCCGCCGTCGACGGCTGTGATGCTCGATCCGTTCCCCAGGTGCGCGGTTATGATCTTCAGATCCTTGTACTCCTTGCCCAAAAGGTGCGCCGCCCTCTCGGACACATACTTGTGGGACGTGCCGTGGAATCCGTATCGCCTTATCCTGCGCTCCCTGTACAGGGAATATGGAATCGGATAGAGGAATGCGTGCGGCGGCATCGTCGTGTGGAACGCGGTGTCGAACACACCGCACTGCGGGATCCCGGGGAGCAGATCCTCGGCCGCCTTGATGCCCAAAAGGTTTGGCGGGTTGTGCAGTGGGGCGAGCGGGATGTTCTTCTCGAGAGCCGACTTCACCTCAGCGGTGATGAGCATCGAACCCGCGAACTCTTCGGCCCCGTGCACTACCCTGTGCCCAACGGCGTTGATCTCCGAGAGGCTGCCGACAGCCCCAACTTCCTTGTCCACCAGAGTATCGAGTATCACCTTTATCGCGACGGCGTGGTTCTTGATCGGCAATACGTCCCGCTTCTTAACTCCCTTGCAGGTCTGGTGGGATAGTATCCCGTCATCCATGCCAACTCGTTCCACCTGGCCCTTGGACAGGACTGTTTCCCTGGCCATATCCAGAAGCTGATACTTGACGGAAGAGCTGCCGCAGTTCAATACCAACACGTTCATTGAGCGTTACCCCCAAGTCAAGTGATCGAGTAGCTGCGGGCCGCCGGCGACGGCTGCCCCTCAGGGAGAGCCCCTTCCCGCGGGCGGATTCACCAGCTCCACGGTATCCCCTGTGGACAGGCAGGACGCGTTGGCTTCGTCGGTGTCCACGTGGCATTCGAGGGCGTATTTCGGGCTGACGCGCACTATCACGTCCCCGAACACGGTCCTCCGATCGCCTTCCGCGACCGCAATGCTAACGATGTCCCCGTCCCGGCACCCGTACTTCTCGGCGTCTTCGGGGGTCATGTGTACGTGTCGCTTGGCGAGGATACAACCTTCCCTTATCTCGACCGTCCCCCTGGGTCCCTTGATCGTGAGTCCGGGGGAACCCTTCAGGCTTCCCGACTCGCGCACGACAGGCGCGACGCCGAGCCTGAACGAATCGGTTCGCGAGATCTCCACCTGGGTCTGACCGCGGACGGGCCCGAGTATCCTCACTCCTTCGAATGAACCCTTGGGACCGACGATGGTCACGGTCTCCGCGCACGCATACTGACCGGGCTGACCCAGATCCTTGGTCTTGGTCAGCTCGTATCCCTCGCCGAATAGAGCGTGCAGGTCCTCCTTGGACACGTGCAGATGTCTGTTGGAAACTCCTACGGGGATTCCTCCGGGGGTTGTGTCACTGCTCAACCTCAAAGCCTCCTTACTGGACGCCCATCGGGCGCTCCTGTCTCGCTTTAACTGCTTGCCTATTCTCCGTATAATCTTGCATCTCCTTTGAGGCCAGCGCGCCGAGTGTTTGCGTGTGCGGCTTAGTGATCCCACCCACAACCAGGACTTTACAGGAAGTGGGTTGCGCTTCCAGGCAAGGAACTATCTGCCTCGGCCAATCGTCTAAGTAAGTAGGGGGAAAGGGGCCGGCCTGGACTCGCCGAAAGGCGAGGACGCAAAGCCACAGGGTATAGGGTGCCGGCAAGTACTATGATAGCCTGGCTACGGCGAAGCGGAAAACGTTATACCAGCCCTCTCTTGATGATGGCTTGATGGCTGGTTTTCTTTTCCCATGGAGGTGTGAGGCCGTGCAGACGGGGCCAAGATTGGGAGACCTGATCTCGAGAGCCAGGGACGGAGATGAGGAGGCCATGATGGCGGTAATTCGATGGTTTATCCCGGCAATCAAGCATCATCACGGTTGGCTAAGTCGCATGGGTTACTATGAAGCCGGTTCAGACCTAGTGGCGTGGGTGATATCGGCTGTGCATCGCTATCAACCACGAGCCACATGGGAAACAGACGAAACGGACCTCACGGTTTCCTGGCGCGCCGTATGAACGTCAGTGGACTCGTCCTCGGCGGGGGTTATAAAATGTCCCCCCTGTTTTCTCTTTTAATGGTAGAGGGCGGATACGAACCCTGGAAGGAGGTGACCAATAATCGGTCTCCGTACATAAGGCCTGCAAGCGTGACCCTGAAGATGCCCGATCATAGCCTGGTTTCTGAGCGGATTGCGCCATGAAGCCCTCAGGTTGGCAAGGAAGCACAAGCGGCTACAAGCGCACGAGTTGCTCATCCTCAATGATATGATCGGCCAGGACGCCGAAAATGAAGTCGCGGAAATGCTCGATACCGTCGCCGCAGCGAACAACACTCCTGCCGAAGCCGAGGACGCGATATTCCTGGAGGAAGCGCTTGCGTTGCTGACGCCCCAGCAGCGGCGGGTTATTGTCGCGGTAGTTTTGGAAGGAGTCACTGAACTAGAGTTGGCCTCAGAACTAGGGATATCACAACCGGCTGTGCATCAGATGAAAAAGCGTGCACTGGAAAGACTGAGAAAGCATTTCCTTGTGCTACGTTTACCACGACCAGAGCAACACAATGTCACACTAAAGGAGGAGTCTGGGATGGTGATTCGAAGGAGCCTGGCAGCATTGTTGAGCATCTTCTTGGCAGTGGCCGTAGCTAGCCCGGCGGTGGCTATGGGACAACCGTCAATGACCCACAAACCGCCTTTTCTTTCCGGTGAGTCCGGCCGGGCTATTGTCCTCCATGTCGCTGCACCCGCTTCCCAAAGAGTGACTCTGAGATACAGGCCCCACGGTGAGCCAGATTTCATGGTCGTTGAGGCTGAGGAACAAGAGCCCGGCGTCTACGATGCAGCGATACCTCCATCTGCAACCAAGGCACCTGGTGTATGGTATCGGTTTCAGACATCGACTCCCAAAGGGGAAGCCTTGGAGACTCCAGAGTACTTCATCCAGAGTACTTCATCCAGACTGTGGATGGTCCAGTGGAACTGGCTGCCAGCCCACCGGTGGGAACAACAATAGCCTGGGACATACAAGCCAAAGGAGGCGTTCTGCCGAGGGGCTCGAGCCAGCCCAGCCTAGTACAAGTAGTGCATGTTCACTTCCAAGCTATCTCCCAGTTAGTAGTAAGATACTGGAACTTAGGAGCACAGGTTCTAGTCCACACATGAAGGTAGATATACCATGTGGAAACGGCACTGAAGTGTACGCAATCCAGGCAGGCTACGTAGTATTTGCCACCACTGCTGGCTATGGGATGAAATACGTTGTCCTCGGTCACGGCGAAAAACTCTCGTCCAATCCGGACACCTACCAATACTACACTCACTACTTCCACCTTTCCAGATGGGAATCTGGCCTAGATCGTGGCGTACATGTCTCCAAGGGTCAGAAAATCGGACTATCGGGTGATACTGGCTGCAGCGGGTCTTACCACCTGGACTTTGGTTTCGACACGGGTGGGACCAGCAGCGCAGCGTGGGACTCAAACCGCCGAGTGTTGCCGGCCAGGTATTTGTTCCCGGGCGTCTCCGATTGGAATGGCAGTTATGATCTTGACTTTGCCCAGCCTCCGCAGTCGGCATACAACAAAAACCACGGAACTTATATCGACATAAACGTATACCCTAAGGGCACTAGTGATAGCCAGACGCTAACTGTTACGTTGAAATACAGGGAACCCGGGGAGACAATCTGGACTAATTCAACAATGAGCAAAGTGGGGACGAGCAGTGTGTACCGTGGTTACTTCGGTTCTAGTGTATGGAACAAAACGGTGCAATATCACGTCACCATAGCCAGAAACGGCATCTCTGGGTATATCACGCGACCTGTAGAAAAATATGCGGCGGTGCCGTCATATTTCTATCAAGTCTATGTGTCGCCTCCAACTAACCCGAAGGCACCCCAGGACTAAGGTGAGTAATGCAATGGGCAGGCTATCAGGAATCGCTGTCGTGGGAGCGTGCGTTGTGTGTCTCGTGGCAGAGATATCAGGCTGTCGCCGGCTACCTGGCAGCCTGCCCAAGGATGATCCTCCCAATATGAATGTCGCAGGCGAGGCCGCCGGACAGGAGTCACGATTGCGTGGAGACGCACCTTGCCTCCGGCGGACAGACAGGGATCCCACAGGCGTGTTCCCCATGAGGTATCAGACGTCCACAAACACTATGCATCACGGTTCCTTCGTCGAGTCCCCTGATCGCTCGAAGCGCCTGGTTTGCCAGCATGTCCAGAGTGATGCGGGCTTACTCTCGGACCGGCAGTTTTGGCTGCACGACCTGACTGTAGAGATGAAGCCCCAACTAGCGTTCTCTGAGCGGAAGGAATTCGACCCTGACGGTGAGGTCTTACTTGGGGGCTATGAAGTCGTGTGGTCGGGCAACTCGGAGGGCCTCTTAGTGATTCGGCAGGGTGAGGACTCCGACAATAGATCAGCGCGGGTGTTCTTCCGCGACCTGGACGGCAGAATGCGCGAATTGAAAAGCGAATCATTCACGTCGCTGGGCAAGATCGTCGGGTCAGTTCCTGGTACGCGCTGGCTTGTCACTCAGACTCTTGAACTGACGCCACCGCCCAGTCAATTCCGAACACGGGTGCGCGTCACGGATGAGCGGGGAACCGTCCTCGCTACATATGAGGATCCGGAGTGGTATTCAACATACTTCTCCGATGTTGCACACGATCTGCTGCTATATCATTCTCCGTTTCCGAATATCGGTCCAATGCCCGTACTGTACCTTGTCAAACCCGTCAACGGTGTGCCCGCGGCTATCGGGGTCGGGTATTGCGCTCGCTTCCGGCCAAAACACGACTCCGTCACCTATCTAGCCCCGAATAATGGAGTCTACCTCCTCTTGGAGTATCAGATTGAAGCATCCAGGACGCGGATAGTGGCCGCATGGCCTGAGTTGGAATGCGTTGAAGACTATTACTGGTCTGAAGATGGAAGAACGGCATATCTCGAGGCAACCCTTCGCGGGGACGCTAGCGTAACCGTGTGCGAGGCCACGTTTGAGTGAAACCGGGTGGTGGCGCATGGCTTTCTGGTTCTTCGCTTTTCTCCCTGGGGTTTGCGTGTGGTCGAATGGCTGGCCGCACCATCCGGCGTCCGCTCTTCCAGCGTCCGCTGGCAAAAAAACTGGTGCGCCGAAGCGCACCAGATGCCAAAAGCCCAAATCGCTGCAACCGGCTAGTTCGGCTTTCGCTCTCCATTCGCCGTGATCCAGGTCCCCGCCCTGCCCTTCAGGGCGTCAATCGCCGAATCGAGGGAAGAGATGATGGCCAGGCCGCCGCAGTTGACCACGAATCTCCTGCACGCTTCCACCTTCGGCCCCATGCTGCCCGCCTTGAAATGACCCTCTCTCTGGTAGCGCTCGACCTCGTCGAGGGTCATTGAGTCCAGTTCCATCTGATCGGGTTTCCGGTAGTTGATGGCAACTCTGGGCACGTCCGTCAGTATCAGGAACACGTCCGCGCCGATGTCCGCCGCGAGCCGCTGCCCGCCCAGGTCCTTGTCGATGACGGCCTCCACCCCGGTCAACACGCCGCCCTCATCGACAACGGGTATGCCGCCACCGCCGTTGGCGACCACTACGGCACCTGATTCCACCAGGGCCAGGATGGCGTCCCTCTCGACTATACGAACGGGATCGGGGGATGGCACTACCTTCCTCCAGCCCCTGCCCGAATCCTCGATCCAGGTCTCGCCCTTCTCGGCCATCGCCCGGCGCGCCTTTGCCTCGTCATAGAACGGCCCGACCGGCTTCGTGGGTTTCTGGAACGCGGGATCGCGCTTATCCACGACCATCTGGGTAACCAACGTTACTACCGGCGTGCTCTCGCCCGATCCGCGGAGGAGATTGCTGAGGGATTGCTGGATCATGTAGCCGATGAGTCCCTGGCTCTCGGCACCGCAGACGTCCAGGGGCATCGCGGGCACCTGCCCGGACCCGGCCTCGTTCTGGATAAGGATGTTGCCCACCTGAGGCCCGTTTCCGTGGGTTATCACCACGCGGTACCCGTCCTCCATCATCGCGACAACCTGGACGCAGGTCTTCCTGACGTTTTCGAGCTGCTCCTCGTAGACCCCCTTCTGCCCCGGCTGGAGTATGGCGTTTCCCCCGAGCGCGATCACCACTGTCTTTGCAATCACCATGAGCGGAACCCCCTCTTGCAGCCTGCGAGGCACTACAACAGAACCTCGTCATAATTCGCTGGAATTTCGATGCCTCCGGTGCCTATACCTTCTTGCACCGGCCTACACCTGGGGAACGGGGTGGTTAGCGCTCGCCAATCCGGGCGAGTTCCATTAGTCTCCTGGAAATCAGATACCCGGCGATCGCCCCCGCGATGCAGCCGAGTACGCCAAGCCCGGGAAACCCGAGGAATCTGACAGTCAATCTGCC
>JAHDPS010000216.1 GCA_018434225.1 Bacillota bacterium | reverse complement strand
ATCGCCGTCACGAGAAGATCCAGGTCGTCGCTTTCAACCCGCTTCAGCAGGGCGCCAAGTGAATCCTCGATGGGGACGTTGAATCCGACCTCCCGCACTATCCTTGCGAACTCCGCCGAAATCGGTTTCGGCATCTCCCTGGCCACCACGTCGAGGGCCTGCAACAATGAATAGCCCGAGCGCAGGGAATTGGCCGTCATCGTCAGCGCGTCCGGGAGCTGAGAGTCGAATCTCTTGAGCCTGCGATTCCGCCTGGCTCTCAACCACGCGATCGGACCCCATAGCCCCGCGATCCCCCCCAAGACGGCGCCCGGGGCGCGCCCGAGCAGCATACCGGCAAACACAGAACAGGCCGAGAACACGGCGGCGCCGGTAAGGAACTCAGCGGGTTTAAGGAACAGATCGGCCCGTTCCAGCGCAAGGATGATGACCCGGTCGAGCTCGCTTTTCTCGAGCGCCCTGCTGAGCCATGTAACCGGCTTGCCCGCGACTATCGCCTTCAACAGGCGGACGACGTGTCGCTCGCCGCCCCTCCCCGTCTCTACCATGGTCCCTACGGGACATGCCTCCGCCCCGCGCCGGGCGATCTCATCCACCCGTCTTCTGACCTGAGACGCGTCCCCGGAGGCCATCGCGAAAAAGCCCCTCACCGCAACCAGTAAGGATATGAATACAGCCGCGGCGACCCCGAAGGACAGCGGGTTCGCGGGAGTCGGTATCATTTTCACAATGGTTTCCGCAACGTAATTCACTATAGATACCACAGATACCACCGCCCCCGCCGACTATCCCGGCATGAAGAGGTCATGAGCCAACCTTATTCCGCTCGATTCGATTCGCTCCGTGAACTTCGGCCTGATCCCCGTGGGCGCAAACCGTCCCACCACGCCCGTCTCCCTCGAATAACCGGTCTGCCTGAACTCGAACACGTCCTGAAGGACGATCACGTCGCCCTCCATGCCCTGCACCTCTACAATATCCGTCACCTTGCGGCTACCGTCCCTCAGCCTGGACTGGTGAACGATGAGGTCGACCGCCGAAGCGATCTGTTCTCTAATGGCCTTCACAGGCAACTCCACGCCCGCCATGAGCACCATCGTTTCCAATCTGGACAGCATGTCCCTCGGGCTGTTCGCGTGGCCCGTGGTGAGGCTCCCGTCGTGCCCGGTGTTCATCGCCTGCAACATGTCGAGTGCCTCGCCGCCGCGAACCTCCCCCACCACGATCCGGTCGGGCCTCATCCTCAGCGAGTTTCTCACCAGGTGCCTTATGGTTATCTCCCCACGCCCCTCTATGTTCGGGGGCCTGGTTTCCAGCGAAACAACGTGTTCCTGCCTGAGCTGCAGTTCCGCCGCATCCTCGATCGTGACAATACTCTCGTCGGAGGGAATGAAGGAGCTCAGTACGTTGAGGGTCGTCGTTTTGCCGCTGCCGGTTCCGCCCGAGACAACGATGTTGAGCCTCGCCTTGACGCAAGCCTCAAGGAAATCCCCCATCTTCTCCGTCAGGGTGCCGAGGCGCACCAGATCGTCCACCCCCATTGCGCTCCTGGCGAACTTCCTGATAGTGAGGCACGGCCCCTTCACGGCCAGTGGCGGGATGATGGCGTTGACGCGCGAGCCATCGGGGAGCCTCGCATCCACCATGGGACACGATTCGTCGATCCGGCGGCCCAGCGGGGTGACGATCTTCTCGATGAGGAGCATGACTTCGCGGTCGTCCGCGAATTCGACTCCGCCCGGCACGAGCCTGCCCCTCTTTTCCACGTAGACCTCCGAGGCGGAGTTGACCATTATCTCGTCTATCTCGGGGTCCTCCAGCAGAGCCTGTACGGGGCCGTAGCCCAGGATCTCCGCGAACAAGCCCTCCGCGATCATCTCCCTATCGAGGGGGGCGATCGACTGTTCCTCGTCGAGGAGGTCCAGGATTTTCTTTTTTATGTCGGCCTTCTCTTTTTCGGGTATCTCGGACGAGGATATCAACGAACTGGCGTCGGTTTCCCTGATCAGTTTCCGCTGGATTCTATTCTTCAAGCCCCTGTACTGATCCGGCGGCCTCGACGGCGACGGCCTGTCCGGGGCCGCGACCGATTCGTCGATGACCTTGATCCTGCTGTAAAGCGACAACCGGCTTTCACCCCCTTCCCTCCGGGATCCGGACGCTCCCTCAACAATAGATCCGCGTTTCGGCCGGTCCGGCGGCCCTTCGCTTGTCGGGCCTCCAACCGAAGGTCTCAATGAGCGAATCCGCCATCGAAGCGATGCACGACGATATCGGGGCTTTCGACCTTCTGCACGTGAACGGCTGGCCGCAGTTCGCGGCCCACACGGCCGTCTGCCCGTCGCTCGGGATATGGAAGGTAACGGGGAAATCAAGGCTTCTGACCACGTCCTCGGGGGGAATGGCCGCGGAGCCGCCGGACCTGTTCAACACCAGCTTGATCTTGTCCTTCGGGAACTGGAGCCGCTCAACCAGGGTGTCCAGGCACTTGGCGGTGTTCTGGAGGGCGGGTATATCGGGCGTTACGACCAGGAGAACACAGTCCGACCTATCGATGGCCGATAACGTCGCCTCGCGGAACGACGAGGGCGTGTCTATGACGATATACCTGAATCCCATTTTGAGGACGTCGATTATCTCGCCCACGTAGTCCCTCCCCGCTACCCTCCGCGCATCGCCGTCCACCAGTGCGGACTGCTCGGGAAGGGGGGGCGCGGGCAGGACGCGCAGGTTGGGCGAGTTGCCCACCTTCACCATTGCCCTCTCGACAGAATCCCTGGTAATCTCCGACGTCGTCTGGCATAGATCGACGATGCTGCTCCGGGGGCGCGCGCCAAACATGGTGGCCTGGCACCCGAATTCGAGATCGAGATCCACCACGGCTACCTCGGCTTGCGATCCCCGGGCCATCGATACCGCCAGGTTCGTCGCGACCGTTGACTTCCCGACCCCGCCCTTAGTACTGAACACCGTCACCACGGCGGATTCGCAGGGTGAGGGTTCGTCGGGGATAGGGGTCTCTGACGAGGCGCGCCGGACCGCATTGAGCAGGTCATCCGTGGTGAACGGCTTCATCAGATAATCCCTCGCGCCCGCCTGCATCGCCTTGCGAAAATACTCTTTGTCCCCCTCCACGGAGATCATTACCACGTTGGTGGAATAGCATCTCAACAATTCGGAAGTCGCCTGGATCCCGTCCATGCCGGGAAGGTTGATGTCCATCAGCACGAGATCAGGCTTGAGCCTGCCGACCAAATCCAGAGCCTCGCTTCCATCCCCCGCCTCGCCGACAACCGATATCTCGCGTTGCACCCCGAGCATCGCCCTGATGCTCTGCCTCGTCTTGACCGCGTCATCGACTATGAGCACTCTGATCTGCCTGCCCAAAACTCGTCCCTCCTACCTGTTGAACCTGTCGGAATTGACTTCGAGTTCGCCTTTCGAGCCGCCGTCGTTCGCCCCCCTGAGGGCGACCTTGAAAGCCCCGTTCTTCTCGCCGAACCCGACCAGTACAGCCTGCTCGGGTGTTACGGCGAGAGTGAGCGACGTGTATGTCTTGAGGTCCCTGCCCTGTGTCTCGCGGACATCCGTCGATTGCACCACCGCAAGCACCGCGACGTCCTCCATGACCAGCCTGGTCATGTCCTTCCCCACGGCCTCCTTACCCAACGTGAGTATCAGGTCCACCTTGTCGCCCGCCTCGATCAATCCCGCGACTCCGGACACCTCGTTCACCGCAAGGCTGACAGCCCTCAGGCCGGCCGGAACGTGAAACGATAGGGCCGTCTTTCGGTCCTTCGTCGCCAATTTCGTCCGGTAGACGATCTCCCCCTGGGCGAGCGGAACCGTAGTCGTTTTCCCAGCCGCCTCTTCCATGGAAGTGATGAACGAGTCGTCGACGAACTCGCGCGGCATGGCCTTGGTGGACAACATCTCGCGGGTCAGAACGGTGCGCGGCGGGATCTGCCTGGACGTGATCACGACACTGACCGGGGCGGCAGGTTTGCCCTTCGACTCGAGCGCTGAAAGGTATGAATATGCACCAATGCTCGCCAATAACGCCACGAGCAACGGGAGCACGACGAGTCGCAAAAACCGCCCCCTCATCACCTACTCACCTCAACTCTCGGGTGGAATAAACCGGAACGATGTCATGCCGTAGTCGGTGCCGCCCTCGGATAGTTCCCCCTCGACGAGGAGTCTCATGAATCTGCCGCGGATCTGGCTCCCGCTCGGTCTTTCATCCATGAAGAAGGCTCCGAAACCGAGCACTCTTACCATGTCGCGGCCGTAGCAATCAGTGAACGCTGAGACGATAGGCACCCTCAGTATCCTGGGCGAGTCGGACGAGACGGATTCGAACGTGGCGAGCGGGTCCGCGTCGTACCTGACCCGGAGCCCGTAGATTGTAGGTCCCTGCATGTTGCCGGGTTCGGTCTCTATTTCATCACCAATCCGCAAGACGCCGCCGTAGCCATCGATTATCACGCGTTTGTAGTGGCACGCGCCATGCCCGCCCAAGGACAGAGCGTGGAAATTGCCGTGATGACATCCGCACCCGGATCCAACCTTCAGAACGTACGACTCGCCCAATTCGAAAGACGTCATTTCGACGCCGAACGGCTGCGCGCCGCCAGTGGAGCCGCTGGCCCCCACCTCCACGATCGAGGAGGCTGCCACCTCGGTCGAGCCGACGCCGAGTGCCCGCCCGAACGTTGCGTCGGCCGCGCGCGCGATCGAGACGCCGATCCTGGTGGCCCCGTGGCTCACCGTGACTGCCGCCCACGAGGGGTCCAACCCATTCCTCTCGATGAACTCGCGCGCTACCTCCTCCGCCGTTGTGGGATCCTCCGGCAACTCCTGAGCCCCCGCTAGCGCCGCCGAATCACAAACATCCACGAGCCGTTGCCTGATGCCGAATAGCCTGCCCGCGTCCACACTGACGGCCGCGAAACCCATGACCGCCGTGGTCGCCAACGCGGCTAGTATGAGGATGGATCCCCTCTCGGAACGCCGGCCGAGTCTCTCCACAGCGACCACCTCCTATTCGATCCTCATATCGATTGAACTCCGCAGCGTCACGTCCCCTCCAATGATGGACGCGACCAGGGGCGTGATGAACTCGTGCGTGTACTCGACGGCCACAGTGAGGGGTTCCCCACGCTGTCTCAACGAGGGCTCGGGCGACACGGAGATCCCCAGTTTCGATGGGTCGATGGGAAAAGCACGATCCCTTACTCTGGCCGCGATATCCGCATCCGACGCGCCCATTATCCCCAGGCGCGCGCCCTCGCGCGCCGCGTGCTGGACGGTCACGTGGGCGTTCATCGCCAGCCCGAACTCCACGATCCCGAGAAGGATGAGCAAGAAGACAGGGAGCACGAGCGCCATCTCGACCAGGGCCGTGCCCCTCTCGCCATGATGGATGTCTCTCTCCACTGCTCTCACCCCGTTTTTGGGTAAAATGGGGCCCGGAGAGATTTGCCCGCCGGTATTTCCCTCCGGGCCCTGGTGGAGGAACACCCAGATTCAGCCGCACATTGGGGGGGTGCTGGGGCAGAACCTGAGTTTCCGCTTACACCTCTTATACCTCGTCGCGGTAGACCTTACGACCCGCCGAGACT
>JAHDPS010000175.1 GCA_018434225.1 Bacillota bacterium | reverse complement strand
TCCCCCGAACCCGCGTGGTGGATTCGCCCGGGCCCCAACACGTTGGCCGCCTGCCCCGTGACGCCCACTAGGGTCTGATGAGCCGGAACCCGAGACTCCAGGGCTTCCCTGTTCCCAAGCCCATTCTGGAGTGTCACCACCACCGTTTTGGAATCAAGCAGCGCCGCAACCTGATGGGCGGCTGACGCGGTATCGTACGATTTCACGAAGACAAAAACCAGGTCGCAGACGCCCACGCCCGCTGCGCGCTCGACGGCCCGG
Organism: Bacillota bacterium; assembly: GCA_018434225.1. Taxonomy (GTDB): domain Bacteria; phylum Bacillota; class Sulfobacillia; order JABLXB01; family JABLXB01; genus SM1-B181. The sequence goes on along the minus strand of JAHDPS010000175.1, from coordinate 1,399 downwards.
GGACGGCAGACCGTCTCATTTCCGGCTTCCTCATCTCCGGATGTCTCATCTCCGGACTGTTCCACGATAACCAGGCCGCGCCGCTGGATCGCGCGAACGTGCTCTCCCCACTTGTCGACCAGCCACACCTCGTTCCCGCCGGCAGAAAGGTACCCGCCGAAAAGGGACCCCATGGCCCCTGCGCCAACTACCCCAATTTTCAGCGCCGTCATACGTTCTCACCCCCGCCACCCGTAACACCAGTGAATCATTATGTCCCGGCAGTGCCGCCCGGACAATCTAGGCGACCTGTTCTCCACGAGCGCCGCGATTCCTGCGCGGAAGCGCTGTCGAGGAGCGGGACCCCTCAGCCGTCACGGGGTTGGCGTGGGTTTACGATTGCCGTCCGACGCTAGCTTATGTATAATCTGGAATGAAAACTTCATACGGTGACCACCAGGGGAGCCTTCAGGGCTGAGATGCGGGACGCGGAGTCCCCGACCCTTGAACCTGATCTGGACAATACCAGCGTAGGAAAGTCGTGGTCAGTAGAAAAGCAGGCCGCTTCTTTCCGATCGTCTTTGGGAAGCGGCCTTGTTGCACCCCCGACGCCGTCCTTTCGATGAGGCAGTGAGCATCCCTGGATTAGACAGGAGGTCCTCGAAGAGATGAGACCCCGAGATCTATCGCTGGTCGGGCTTCTGGCCGCGATCGGCACTCTGTCCGCCCACCTGATCGCGCTGCCGGTGGCGGGCGCCAGAGTGTTCCCCGTGCAGCACGCCATCAACGTGATCGCCGGTGTCCTCCTGGGTCCGGGCAAGGGGGTCATGATCGCCTTCGCGGTGGGGCTACTCAGGAACATGCTGGGGACGAGAACGTTGCTCGCGTTCCCCGGCGGTATGGTGGGGGCCTTTTTCGCAGGTCAAACGTACCGGTTGCTGAAAAGGCCCTGGGCGGCCGCCCTGGGGGAGGTCCTCGGGACGGGTGTGTTTGGGGCGATACTGGCTTACCCGGTTGCGCGGATGGTACTCGGCCAACCCGTTATGGCGCTCACCTACGTGATCCCCTTCAGCCTCTCCAGCGGAACCGGCGCGGTCGTTGGGCTTCTCCTCTTGATGGCCCTGCGAGGTGCGAGAGTGGATTGAGTATCTGGCTGAACAGAGAACCGAGCATATAACGATTGGGGGATGGATCGCAATGACTCAACGAGAGGCCGCATTGCTAGGGCAGGTCTCACCGGCAATGCGCAGGGTGGCGAAGAAGGAGGGACTCGATCCCGAGTTCGTCATGGCCGGGGTATCGGCCGGCAGCATCTGCATCCCGGCAAACCCCCGTCACGAGAGACTCGATCCGGTCGGTTTCGGGGCGGGCCTCAGGACAAAGGTGAACGCGAACATCGGGACATCCGCGGATCTCCCCG
>JAHDPS010000034.1 GCA_018434225.1 Bacillota bacterium | reverse complement strand
GACTCAGCATATTCGTCCAACGTCGCTCGCGGCCCAGCCAACATCACTCTAATAACCTCGTTCACCGCTTCTGAGCCTCCTCCGCAGGGCCAGTCCTGAATCCGTATTTTTCGAGCCACGCGGGCCCCGTTACCCCGGGTGTCTCCGCAGCCTGCTCGTCGGTATCATAGGGGTTTAGAGCCAACCGAACCTGCCCAGATGTCAACGCAAAAGCAATGTCTTCGATCTGGCTTGGAGTAAGGGCCAACACGATTGTTCCATTGTCACTCTCCTTGCTCTTCACCGTCTTTAGTACCATGACGTTCTTGCCAATGATCTTTCCAACACCTACCTGACCGCCCCCGCTCTCAATCTTCACGGAGGCCACGATGTCAACGCGATCCCCATCCCTGACCTCACCGCCAACACCTATGGTCTCATTGAATGGAAGCGCGAACGCTCTGAGATCCGGCCTCTTCAACATGGACAATCGCGCAGCCATGAGGCCCTTGTCTGGCTGTGTATCAGCAATACGCATAGCCCTCAACACTTCCCCCTCAAACACGGGGTACTTGAGGTATTTACCCTGCACGTCCGCGACCTTGAGCAATGCGTCCTTTGGCACCGATGCCGCTGGAATCTCGACTATCTTTACGTCCTCCGGCTTGATTTCGGCGAACGCCGGCAAGTCCTTGAGCGCGACAACAGCCGCTTTCGTTTCGTTGAAGCTCCTTACAGTTCTTACAGCTATAAAGGCAGCCCCTAGGGCAAACACAATGCCCAATAGAAGGAAGCCTATGTTTCTGCCCTTCTTCTTCATCCTACAACCCTCCAGTCACTCGCTGTTCTTGCTGACTGTCTGAACCGCATATATCTTCCAAGACTGCTCGATTCTCTTCAGTTGAAACACCACGCTAAACTCCGCTACCGTGGTACCGAAGCCTTCAATGACTTGTTCCTGAATGTATGTCGCTTCAACCTCAGCGCGGTCCTGGGCCCTGTTCATTTGCCCGACTTTGCCTTCGAAGTTCTTAATGGTTGTGGTCATGTTGGTCGCGAGCAGCATGGGGCCTACCATCTTCCATGCCTCTAGCGCATCACCTGTCAGAGCCTCCGTTACCTTCTCGCCTCGCTTCGCGGCCAGATCCTCTACATATTGCTTGCACTTATCAACTAGCTGCTTTTCGAGCGTGAAACTGCGCCTGCAGCCGGATTCGGTCACCAGAGCAATGAGCATGCACAATACTAGCAACACTACTCTCACGTTCCTCTTCACTTAGACATACCTCCCTTTGATCGTTTAGGCCGCACCGAAAGGTGCGGCCTGCGGATGGGCCCTACTAAAGGCCGTTAACGCCCACACAGCTAATTCGTCAAACCTCTTCTTCCACTCATGATCAAGTACCACCATCGGCTTACCGCTCGCTATTGATTTGTAGACAAGGCAATCCCTCGCGTCAAGAATGGCCGCTGGTTTTAGGCCGAGTATCGTTTCTTGATCCCAGCCCGGCACCTCCGCTTCAGCGTACCGGTTCAATATCAGTATCGGCCACACGCCTTCCTTCGTCGCCCAGTCTATTGCCTGCCTCACAGCTGTACGGTGAGACCAATCGGGATCTCCTACAATGACACAACACTTGAGCGCCTTCAGGAGATCGTAACCCCATCTCTCCATTTCCAGTGCATCTGCGGGCATGTCCAGCACTACGGGACCCGGCGCAAGCTGCGGCGAGGACAGAATCCTCGCTAGTTTGGACGGACTTATCTGCGGCTTACCTGCGTTGGGGTCGCAGCAATACACATTCAGATCTCCAACTCGAGCGGGATCGGGCAACGGTTTACTACTCTCCCGAAGACCCCTGAGTAACGAGTCCTCCTTTTCCGGTATGAGAAGCCATTCCCGCACCGCCTGCTTTTCGTCCAAGTCAATCAATGTAGTAGGTCCGGTCAGGCTCAACACCCAAGCAAGGTTGGTTGCCACCAACGTCTTCCCAGCGGAGACCGGAGACCAGACGGCCAGTATCGGATATGGCGCCTTGAAGGCCTTCAGCCCGTCATCTTTCCGGCGCGGTTCTTCCCTTCTTTCCCGACCGCGCACAATATGCTCCGAGGGGACCGTGGTCTCAGAGGGCTTCCGTACCTTCCCATTGTGGGGCATACTCACGGAAAGGCCGGGCCCGCCAGATTCCTCTCCAGGTGGCTGTTCTCTCGCCTCCTCAGCTCTCCTGAACAGGGATTGAAGGAGGCTCCCGCCTTGAGGGGCCTGGACTTTGAGGCTGGCAGCGGCCTGAGGAAATCCCGCCGGCTCCCTCAGCCGCATGATGATGTCCTCAGCGTTTATTGGGCTGAAAAGGAAATCATACACGCCCATAGCTAAGAGATCATACGGCAGGGAAGTCGCCCGCTCCGATTCCCCAACGAGATACACGACGCGGAGCCCGTCCATCCTTGCTGAAAAGACCATCTCACGGAGATTGGAGACGCCGACCAGTCCCGTTGCCAAAAGCAACGTGTCCGCGTTGAACCGAAGGTACGATTCCCGTACGGCCTCCCTGTAGTAGGTTTCTCCGACCACGGCGTCGGGCATTTTGCCGCGAACATACGCATCGAGTTGCTTATCCCCGCTGCATAGGAGCAGCCTCATCGCTGTCACCCACCCCCGCCTGCTATTATCTCGATTGGGTCGATCGCCTTGCCGTTGCGCCTAATCTCGAAGTGTAGATGTGGCCCAGTGCTTACCCCGGAGTTCCCCGACATACAAATCACTTGACCTCGTTTCACGGAATTCCCAACTTCGACCTCGGCCAAAAGGTTGTGGCCGTAAAGACTAACAATTCCGCCACCATGATCCACGGCCACGAGCAGCCCATAGCCCCCCGCACTCCCGGCATAGCGGACTACCCCGTCATTTGCGGACCGTACCGGGGTGCCCGACCGGACGCCAAAGTCAATGCCCGAATGAAATCGCGTGACTCCGTAGATTGGATGAACACGGTTCCCGAACGGTGATGTTACCGGCGCCTCGACCGGCCAGATGAACTCGCCTGTCGGCGGAGGCAGATCGCTCTCCCAGTTGTCTCCCATCGCATCAACGATCCACGCTTCTTCCTCGTTTACAAGCCAATCCAGGTTCTCTTTGCCGCTCGTGAAGGCCTCGCCCGCCTTGTCGATCATCATCACCAGCTCGGCAGACGGCTCTTCGCAGAGGCGATCTCTCAGCAGCGCCTCCAGTTTGCGAGTATCGGCCCGAAACTCCCAGGAGTCCCGTACCTCGCGTTTTGTGCGATCATCCCCGTCCTGTTCGGTGACCCACTTGTAGGAGTAGTCGTACACACCCTTATAGGTATGCGCTCTCGTAAGTAGCTTCACCGGCGTCTCAGTACGGATGACTCCCGTGGTCCCGTCGTCCTCCTTGACCCGCCGTTCATGAATGACCACCGAATCCCTGTATTCAAAGTCAGGCCGCAAAGCCAAAGCAGTCTCGACCCCGCAGAACTTGGCTTCTCCATCCTGGATGCCACCAGCAAAATGATCTACGGCCGCCAGTAGCCCCCACGTTAGTCGGTGGCGTTCCTCCTCCGCATCAGGGGAGACGATCACAGGGAAGCACTCCCTGGCACTCCTCTCATACTCTGCCCTCTCAGGCATGTTATAGGCATCCACGGGAGCAGACCCGAACGTCCACACCATAAACAGGCTGATGCCAATAAGACAAACGATACCGATCGCGAGGGGCGCAGCGATGGCGGGTAACACGCTCGTAACAAACCACTTGGCGCCAGCTCGAAGGAGGCGCCGAGCCGCATAACCGCCAAGCCTTTTCGCATGGCCATATCCTCCTCGCTCAACTTGAGTCATCATGTCCTCCGACATGCTATCCCCCTCCCTCAAGAAACGACAATGGGCGGCAGGCCTGTGCCCACCGCCCGTTAGAGGCTACTGTCAAGCCGGAGTCGGCTGTGCTACTGCGCTACCACCCGCTTCAGGCTGCGACTGTCTGTCTTTCTTGAATTTCGTGCATCTGTCATAGCCCCACTTGATTCCATGGCCACCCGCTCTGGCGACCGCCCAGCCGCCGCACGCCGTCCCCCGCAATGCTCGGGTGCTCATATCCCCGAGGTCTGTCGCGCGGTTGCCAAGACCCATACCGAGCCCGACTAGGGTGCCAGCAACGTACGTGCCTCTTAGAGCGCCCCGCCCTAGCACTCCGCCCGCAACCTTGATGAAGTGCGGTTTCTTGGGGCCGGCTCCAGGGAAGGCCACGATTCCATCGGGTGCTGTGCCTTCCACATGGACCAACGGCTGCACACCAGAATCTACCGTTGTTGCGGCCGAACCGTGCCCCGCCACGCCCGCCTGTTCAGGAGCCTCTCCAACATCCGAGCCGTACGCCATCCGTCCCAGGTCCGCCCCGAGTCCCCTCACTGGGGCGAGAGACCTGTCCGAAGCGCCGGAGGCCGTAGCCGCACCTGTCCCTGAGCCAGCATCCGCGGATGAAGGCCCTCTACTCAACATGGCCCCAACGGCCCTCCCGGCCTCGTACCCGGTTGCCGCAAGTCCGCCAGCGGCACCCATTGCGGCCCCCATAGTTGCGGGTGTCGTCCCGGGAGTACCGCCGCCACTCACAACGCCTCCGATTGATGGCCGTGCGAGACTGTGCGCCGCGCCGCGAACGGCTGGACTCGCCACTCCTTTCGCGCCCATCGCGGTCACGATGGAACCGACGGTCATCATCCCGCCGATGGCGGCTGCCGCCATTCCTGCCACCTTTTCCTCCTTGACGCCGAGAATGTCTAGCCACCCCGTGATCATCCGCTTCACGAGCGCCCCCAGGGGCAGTATGAAGAACAAGGCCGCGAGCTTTGCCCACCACTCGCGGAACATGCCAATGGCATCGGCATTCAGCAGAACAATGTAGAAACCCAGTACCAGCGCATGAGCCGCGGGAGTCAACGCGTTGCTGACCATCTCGGAAAGTAAGAGCAGCATCGGCGTGCGAGTCCCCTTCGATATCCAGCTCCAGCCAGCGATGGGCGCCAGCAACAGCATGATTGCAAGCATCCACTTCCTCAAGAGATAGAGGACGTTGAATTGGAGAGTGATGCCGGCGAATATGAGCTTCGCTATGCCGTCTATCAGAGGGCTACCGCTATTAATCTTGTCGAGAAGCGCCTGACCACAGCATCGACCAAGCAAAGTGGATGGCTCAAGCATGGGCTTTCCTAGTACCTTCGTTATCACGCCTTCAATACCGCTGACCAATGAGCCGTTCAATTCCAGCAGAAACCATAGGAGAAACGGTCCCGAACAGACAAGGACCGCTGCCGCGAGCGTATTCCAGGCGGACTCCTGTAATGCGACCATTTTCCCTGGATTCAGAGAACCCTTCAACATCTGAAACCCGCCGATAATGGCAATGATGCTGATCAGGACCGGGATCGTGCCCAACACGAACATGCCTTTGTACATAGGCATCAGGACCCTGTCCCATTCCTCCCTGGAGAAGGTGTTCCCCACTGAGGACTGTTCGCCATACTTCCCGACACCGAACACCAATTGATCCATGCGATTAACGCCGGGAAGACACAAGATGGCTGAGGCTGCCGCGCTCAACGGCCAGCCCACTATTGAGCAGAACACATTATTAACCATCTTGATTGGCCCAAACGCTGTCTCCTTGGTCCTCTCCAACCAGCCCTTCTTCTCAGACGGTTCCTCCTCTCCAGACGCAAATGCTGCCTGGGTTGTCCCAAGCAGCAACGTCATTACCAGGATCAAGGCGAGCAGAGCCGCCTTGCGTTTGTTCCGAAACATCGCTACCCACCTCCAAGAATATCGGCCATTGTAATCCCACCCTGGCGGCCACTAAGTTCCTCCCTCGCAGCCACAACGGCCGCCGCATTGCACATCTCAGCGATGTCGGCCGGTGATTTCCCCTCCGTCCGCTGCGCGAGAACGCGAAAACCGACATCCTGAGCGAGCGGCCGTTTCTTCCCGAGCAAGTAAACCCTGAAGAGTTTCTCCCGGGCAGATTCGTCCGGAAGACCTACTTCAAGGTGCCGGTCGAACCTGCCTGGCCTGATCAGGGCCTCGTCCAGAAGCTCAACCTTGTTCGTCGCCGCAATCGCGAACACGCCTTCATTTGTGTCGAACCCGTCGAGTTCGGCCAAAAGAACGTTTACTGTCAAATCGCTGGGCCGGTTCAGGTGCATGCCGTCCCTCTTCCTCCCTATGGCGTCGAACTCGTCGAAAAACAGCACGCTGGGCTTATTCGCCCTGGCCCACTCGAACAACTCCCGCAACGCCTTCTCGCTTTCTCCGACAAGGGACTGGAGAATCTCACTGGCTTTCACATGCCTGAAAGCACAGCCAAAATATTCAGCGGTCGCCCGAGCAAGAGACGTTTTCCCTGTCCCGGGCGGACCGTAGAGCACAATACCCTTGGGAGGAATCACGTTGTACCGCTTGCACATCTCGGGGTGCAATACTGGCAGTTCCAAAGCGTCCTTTATCGTTTGAATCGCGAGATCCACTCCGATCAGGTTATCGAAGGCGCGAGGGTTCTTGATGTGCTGCCCGGCACCCTTCTTCGCCTTCTCAACAGCTCCCGATGGCGAAGGCCCTGTTGCAATCTGTACCTGGTGCGCCTTAGTCTCCTGTTCCCGGAGATACGCGGCGTACTTGCGGTTAAACTCGCGCGTCGCTTTCCCGATATTGAACCCCGTTCGGTCGCCCCAGGTCGCGCCCCCGTTCCAGTACCTATCACAGCTAAGAACAAGAAAGTATGCAATACCTGCCCAAACCAGAAGGTAGAGGCAGAAGCCGGTCCAGTAGGTGGCGGAACTCCATCTTGCCACCAACTGGGCGCGATACCGCAAATCCAGGTTCGAGAGTATCTGGAGCCCCAGCGCCATAAACGGTCCCGCGCTGGTGAGTATCCCGGCAAGGCTGAATAGCGCCGCACCTCCTGTAGCTATCGCGCACCAAACCCAGACTGGCCTATCTGCGAGGTGAGCGCTTTCAGGGCCAAGAATCACCAGCAGCCGGTGAATGATATACGGGATTCCGGCGAGTCTCATTAGGGTGAGACATAGCAACCAGAAACGTGCCCACTCAGCCGAGCGACACTTCTTCCTATACGCCTTCCACTCCGCAGGCATTTGGGGCATTGGCGGTCCTCCTCTCTACTCTTACCACATGCGCCCATTTTAGATGGATCCCTACGCCACGCCCTTCAGGAATTCCCACTCGAAGGGCGCAACCTCCGCCGCGAACGCCGCGGTCTGCCTTCCAGCCCTGAGAAGGGCCTGGCCGACACCCGCGGTCTTCAGGAAATCATGTTGGCCTCCGGACAGCTTGAAAACCTCGCAGACTGTATCCAGTTCCTTGGGGTTCTGCTGCATCAGCACAAGCGAATCAAGGTTCGTGATGACGGCAAGACCCTGGTTAGATGAAGCGAACTCGGTGAAGTTCTGCGTTGCGACACAAAGGCTCGTACCGTACTTCCTCGCCCGGCGCGCCATTGTTTCCAGGAAGTCCGCGGTTTCCCTATACTTCATCATCGCCCAGGCCTCGTCAACCACGACCCGCTTTCTCGATTTTCTGTCAGTTTTGACGAATTCCTCCCAGATCCACCCAAGGACAACATACATCGCGAAGGGCCGCAGGAACCTCTCCTCCAATCGCGAGACATCGAATGCCACAAACGGAGCGTCTTTCAGGTTGAGGTCGGATTCCCCGTCGAAAAGGCCCATGCTGCCGCCAGCCAAGTACGGCTTCAGAAGAAGCAGAAGACGTTCAGTTACATGGCCCTTCGCCTGGAGTCGCTCGTAGAATGTGCTCAGCGTGGGCATTCTCTTCTTCCCCTTGCGCGAGACGTAAACGCCATCCTTCAGGCCGGTTTCGTCCCGGTAGAGATTCGCCGGATTGTCGTCTATGCCCCGAGAGGCATATTCCTCCGCTATGACCTCCTCGACGATGGCCACCTCCTCCGGCTTGATCTTCTCGCCCGCTCCTTCAACCATGACCGCCACGAGCCCCTTCAGATCGGCGATCTTGTCGAGCACGTTCACGAACTGCCGGCCGTCTTGTTCGTCTTCCTCGATCTCGAATGGGTTCAGAAATACCTTTCCGCCCGGCAAGAGCCTGATGTAGACGCCGCCCGCCCCTCGGACTAGGTTTCCGTATTCGCCCTCAGGATCGACGAACACCGTCCGTATGCCGAGAAGAGCCGACCTCGCTGACATCATCTTCACGAGAGTCGTTTTCCCGGCACCGGATGTAGCTATCAGGGCCATGTGCGGGTTGGTAAGCAACGGTGGGCCGGCGAAGGCGTCGTAGAACACCGGGGCCCCGGTCACTGCGTTGATCCCCAGCAAGATACCGTTCTTGTGAGTGAGGTCAGAACCGAGGAACGGCATTAGGGTTGTCGCGGCCCCCAGGTCGAGGTTCCGATAGACCTTAGTGAGTTGGTTATCCCCAATCGGAGATACGCTCCTCAATCCCTCCGCCTGCCTCAGGAACGTCTGTCGCACTTGCACCGCTCCTCCGGCCAGAACGGACTCAAGCAGCCTCGTCTTCTTTTCCAGTTGCTCCGGGGTATCGGCCGCTACCGTGAACAGGATTGAAACGTACAACATCTTGTTCCGGTTCATTTGAATGTCGAGCCTCAACTGATCGATGTCTGTCCGTTCCGCGTTCCGCAGCGGGATGAATCGCTCGTCTCCGCTCTTATAGTCCAGCATGTTCTGAGCATCGAGCGTGGCCAGCTTGTTGCTTAACTCATCCACGACAGCCCGGTTCTCGCCCGGTACTATATGGAAGGAAATATCCACGTCTCCGACGTTATAGAGGCCGTCAAGCCAACCCACCATAACCTCGGACGGAAGCATACTGACCGCATAAGTGCGCACGAATCGGCCCGAGCCGATCTGAAGGTGGGATGGCGTGACCAGAAACCCGTCCGGCGCGACCAGATCCCTAAGATCCCGGGTTCCCCGTGCAAATGTGAACTCAGTTTCGAGTTGGGTCCCTGAGTTCCTTTTCGATCTCGCCCTAGCTCGCGTTATGAAGTTCTTGAACATCTTTCAGGCTAACCCCCCTTACATACGGCTCGAGATAACCATATTCGACAGCAGCGCCTATCTTCGCGGTGTTGGCTCGTTCTTTGTTGAAGAGGACGTAGAGAATTTCCACGATGTCTCCAGTAGAGAGGGTCCGCGTGCCGAGCCACCTCCTGAGCGTCGCATCAATGAGCTCCCTGCGCCGCCAGAGTTCCTGTTGCGCCTCTTCATAGCCCCCTGGACCGTCGTACGGAATCACAACGTAGGTCCTCCGCGTAAGCACGTTCCGTCCGCGCATCCAGTCGGTCGAGAGGTGGTTGACGAACCGTTCCCTATACTGCTTCAACTGAGGGGCCTCCCCCTCATGGACGACCCGATTGAGGCCCGCTATCTCGGCGCTGAGATCGAGCCTCCGGGTTTGCACATAGAATTGCACAGGGAACGAGATTGACGCGAGACAACTCCTGAACAGATCCTCCACTGTGTTCTGCTCTTCGTCAGTCAGGAGTAAGAAGTTGAGGGTACCCAGGACTTCCAGTATCAAACGGTATCGTCCGCCAGGAAGAATGAGTATGCCGTTTTCGATATCCTCAATGCCCATGAATTCCTGGGCCGACGGGCTCCTGCTGTCCTTTGCCTTGCCTTGCTTCAACCGCCCCCGCATCTTTACGAAGTAAAGGGCCGCGACGGCTGTAAGCAATAGGCCAATCAGGCCTATCCATATCTGCAATGCAGCCACCTCCTCAAAATGAAAGAAGCCCGCCAGATAGCCTGGCAGGCTGGTCACTTCCAGTCTATTCTTTTCTATTCTTTCGCTTTCGGCTTACCTAAAAAGATCTGAACCACGGTGCAGCCGTCGGGAAACCCCGGGCCTTGCTCGTTAGCGCAGCCCTTTACTATGCCGATTCCCACATGCGTGAAGTCGGGGTCCAGTATGGCTGCCCTGTGGCCCGGGCTGTTCATCAGGTTCTTGTGCGCCCTTTCAATGAAATCAGGCAAGACCTCGCTGGCTCCCGCCTGGTTTTCGCCCGATGTGCCAAACGCATCTGAGATTCCTTCACGCTTTAGTATGGCTGCCCAGGTCATTCCCTTGTCAGTAAGACAGTCTGCCTCCGTCTCGCCCGGAGGAACATGGCTAAAGTAGTTCCTCTTCACCATGTCTTCCGCCCTGAGTGTGGCGACACGCTCTGCCCCCTTGTGATATTGAAGAGGCTTGGCCCCAGCCTTCGTTCTCTCCTCGTTGACCAGTTCAAGCATTCTCAAGCGGGCCCGCTCCTTCACGGCCTCCGTAAGTTCCCCCTTAGTTGGCGTGGGTGGTTGCGGTGTTGACACTTGACTCTTGGGCGGCTGTTGGCCCTTTGTGGGCTGCTTCCCCCGCCCTGGCTTTTGGCTGTACTGGTCATCAGGCTGAATGATCGTCCCCGGTATCGAGTCTATCGCTTTCTTGACGATGGGAATGAGCGTACCCTTGTACCACGGCGACAATGACTTCTCATACCATTTCGCCGCAGTCTCGACCGCTCGATCCTTATTGACCCAGGACCCACATAGCAGCACCGCGACAACAATGCCTATGAGCAGGCCCTTCCGCATCTGGTATGCCCCCATATGAAAACCACGGGCTGATTCAGCGCTGTGTCAGTGTTTGGGCTTGCCAAGGAAAATCTGCACTACAGTAACACCATCAGGATGTGTCTGGCCCTCCTCGTCAGGATAACCCTTGACTATGCCAATACCAATATGTGTGAACTCTGGTTCCAGGATGTTTCTCCTGTGACCCGGGCTACTCATCAGGTCTTTGTGCGCCACTTCGATGAATCTAGGCGGTACACAGGTGCTTTCGTGGATATTCTCGCTCCAGGCGTCGAAAAAGTCCTGCATTCCCTCTCTTCGCAGCATGGCCTCGTAGTTCATCCCCCTGTTGCCGAGGAAGTCCGCGTACGTCTCGCCTGGAGGATTATGGCTGAAATAGTTCCTCTTTACCATATCTTCACCCCTGATAGTGGCAACATGGTCACCTACATTATGAAACTGTAGGGGCTCGGATCCGGCCTTTGCCCTCTCCGCATTGATCAACTCGAGCATTCTCACCCGAGCCTTCTCCTTGACCGCCCCGGTCAGTTCTACCTCCTCAGGATCGGACTGTTCTCGTAATGTTCTTGTTTTGAGTGCCTGCGGGCCTTTTGCGGACTGCTTCCCCGTTCCTGGCGTTCGGCTAAGATAGTTTTCGGGCCGAGATATGGTTCCAGGCAGTGAGTCTATCGCTTTTTGGACTGCGGGAATGACAGTGCTCTTGAGCCAAGGCGAGAATGACTTCTCATACCATTTCAGCGCTGACGATAGGGCTTGCTCCGCAGTCGTGGATACGTCTTGCTTATTGACCGAAAACCCGCACACGAGCACTGCTACAACCATTCCTATAAGCAGGCCCTTGCGCATCCCCTACACCCCTCTCACTTAGTCAGGCTAAACCGCATCTCAATCTCGTAAGCGCCATACTCATCAGGCTCGCGGAACCGGCGCTTCTTCACCTTCACTTCGGTCACCGCCTTCTCCTCGGGTATGCCCCAGATGTTCGCCAAATTCGTGAGTTTCTCCGAGCTATGATACATTAGCCCAACACCACCCAGGCCTTGCATGCCGACTCCGTACGCGGTGGCTAAGGCAGCTGTACCTATAGCTCCCTCCGAAGCGGCAAAGACCGGTATAACACTAGACCCGGCGGCAAAGGAAACAAGTCCGCCGACTCCAAGTAACCCGTTTAGTGCGTTTTGGTACCCGCCATACGGTTGAAAAGGGTTGTCGCGAACAACTTCCGCGTTGTCATTCTGAACCCTGTATGCCTTATAGGCGGTAATGCCCGCCCACGTTGCCCCCAGTATCAAAGCCACGGGAAGGGCGGCAGCCGCTGACAGCCCAAATCCAACTGTAATGGCTCCTGCCGTCAGCAATGCCCCACAACCTCCGAGTGCGATTTCTCCCACGGCTACCGCAGGGAACACCACTCGATTCAAGAATTGTCGTTCTCTTGGAGTATACTTCTCGTAGATGCCCTGTTCCTTCCAGAAGTCATACCGCGCCACAGGGTCACGCAAGTTACTCTCTCCGGCAAATACAGTTCGCGTAACCGGGGTGGCCACGTCTCTGAAACCCCGAAAGAATAGCTCTGTATTGTTTATCATCCTGTTGAGAAGGCTGGCCGTCTGTTCCATTTCTCCAGCCGATCGTTCAAATGATGGAGGCGCTAGATTATCGCCAACGATCCGGGCTGTGGAGGTGACCGTTTCTATGTGAACATACTCGGAACCGATAACACAATACGGGACCGTGAACCTCCTTCCATCCTCCAGTCTGTGTTCCGCTAAAACCGTCTTTGTCACCGCTTGAGCCGGTTGGCAGGCCACCGCCACCAGCAGAGCGACAACAACGGTGAGCGCCGCGCCTTTCATTGGCCTCACTCCTTTTGAAAATCCTCTACAAACAGAGAAAGCCCCCCTGGTAATCCAGAGGGGCGTTCTCAGCCTCCGTACGGGTGCTCTTTGGCCATCATCTTGTGCCTGAGCCGGAGAAGAAGGTAGTAGTCGAGGTCGAGATCGTACTTCCTGAGCCGGACAAGACCAAGGGCGCAACCTGAGGCAAGACACGCCGCACCAACTACATACCCGACTTCTCCGACGCGTGGCGTCAATGCCTGCATCAGGGCAATGCCGCTGAACAAACCGAGCCCGATGTAGGCCGCCTGGCGTAGGGACACCTTGCCGCCAATAACCTTCGCCTCTTCGGTCAAGATGACCGGAACCCTGTATAGCCTCACAAGCTGACCACCAGGCCTCTCAGCCAACTCGCGATAATGAACGACCCGAACGCCACGAACGCTCCGATGAGGGCGTACTTCAGGCCCTCCATCGCCTCCATACGAGCCTTGGCGTTTGGAGACGCAAGCTTCCAGCCGTTCAGGGCCAGGGCCGCTACGACCCACAAGCCTCCGGCGGCCATCAGAAAGTTGAACACCTTCTGAGCAAGGCTTATGAGCTTCTGGAACCCCCTCTTGTCGGCGGGGATTCCCGGGTCTCCCGTGGTCGGGTCTGGATCGATCTCGTCGGCAAACGCGACGTTCACCGTTCCCGCCACTGTCGCAATGACCAGGGCCATCAGTATGGCCCGCGTAATAAGCCGCTTCCACATTATCTGTTTTCCCCTCCTTGTATTAGGCACCATATCCGAGCTTCCGCATCCGGCTTTCCCAGATGGCCCGGGTTACTAGCTCGCTGGCTTCACCCCGGGTTAGCCCCGGTGCGGAAGGCACCTTCCAGCTTTCGAGTAACCTCAACTGTCCTTCAGTAGCCGGCGAGTCCCGCCATCGAGCCTTCGTGTGCAGCAAGATCATCTGAGCGCCGCATAGTTCTCGTACTCGGTTTTCAGCAATTCCCTGCGCCCATTCGATAGGAACAGGCTTGTCGTGCATCCTCTCGGCTTCACGGTATCCATCGAGCACGACCGGCAGGTATCCTCCCCCTACTGGTTTCAAAATGACTGCGCGTTTATCCGGTAGGGAGAGTAGCCATATGCCCCTGATTCGGCCCCAGGTGAACATGGTGACGAGAGACACCTCTTTGGCCACCAGGCCCTTGCCTACCGGCCTTACGTCGAGCAACATCTGCCCCAGACGGCCACCGCCTGCGTCCTCCCCTTTGCGCCCGCCCTTATGATCAGGCACCCTCATGAGGTCGGCGAGCTGAACTAAACGGTGCCGTCCG
>JAHDPS010000350.1 GCA_018434225.1 Bacillota bacterium | reverse complement strand
GAAGGGGTGGTACTATTGATTGACGGGTCGCATCGCCTGAATCTAGCGTTTTTGCCTACGCCCATGCACGAACTACAGAATTTATCCAGGCGCCTCGGCGGCCCTCGCCTGTTCATCAAGAGGGACGATCTCACGGGCATGGCCTTCGGCGGAAACAAGGAGCGCAAGCTGGAGTTCATTCTCGCTGATGCCCTGTCCGCTGGGGCGGAAGTGGTGATAACCTCAGGTAGCATACAGACCAACCACGGCCGGCTGACGGCCGCCGCCGCCCGTCGCGTGGGCATGCATCCAGTCCTGGTTCTCGCCGGAGAAAGACCGGCCGAGTTGCAGGGGAATCTACTTCTTAACGACATGGCCGGCGCCGACATTCACTTCGTCCCCAGGGGACGGGGCGATACGGAAGACGCCCGCATGGACAATGAGAACGAGATCACCGATCGCAAGGTGGCTGAATTGGTGGCTCACTATGAAAGCCAGGGGCGACGCGTATTCGTCGTCCCCAAAGCGGGTGCCACCCTGTCGGGCGTGTATAGCTACGTGTTGGCGGCGCAAGAGGCGGCCTATCAGGCGACCCAGGCCAGGCTCTCGTTTCACAGCGTGGTGGTGGCAGCCGGAGGGGGTGGAACCCTCGCAGGGCTTCACATCGGGATGAACCTGTACGCCCCCGGTACTGACGTGATCGGCGTCAGCGTGGGCCGCGGGGCCGCGCGGCTCGAGGAGAGGGTCAGGGACTACGCCAAAGGGCTACTGCCGGATCTGGGATACGGTGAATTCCCGATCAAGGCCCCCATCGTCGAGGACGGTTACGTCGGCGAGGGATATCCCATTCCTTCGCCGGCATCGGTGGAGGCCGCCAGGATTCTGGCTGAGACGGAGGGCATCTATGTAGACCTCGTCTACACAGGCAAGGCGGTGGCGGGGCTCATCGGCATGATCAGGCAGAGGAGATGGAAACCCGAGGACAACGTGCTCTTCTGGCACACCGGGGGGCTGCCGGCCTTGTTCATGCAGGGCGCATACCTGAAACACTAGCTGATACACTAACTGGCAGATCAAGTGTAATACATTGGTTGAAACACTGAACACTGGTCAATCCAGAGTAAGAGTCGGTCGAAAGGATGTGGCATTCATGACAGCAAGAAGATTTTTGAGCGTGCTGCTGATCGCCGTTCTAGTGGTTGGCGTAGGATGCGGCCAGGCAAAGACGCCGCCGGCGCCCGCCGCGCCGGCGGATGGCAAACCGGCCGAGGGACCCGTTCGTGGAGGCCGCGTGGTCGTGGCCCTGCAACAGGAGCCGCCAAACTTGAACCCGTACTTCATCAACATGTCCACGGGCTGGACGATCATCAACAACGTCCTCCAGGGACTCCTCGGGGTTGACCCTGAAGGCAACTACTACCCCGTCCTGGCTGAGGCGGTGCCCACCGTCTCCAATGGAGGAGTGTCCGCAGACGGCAAGCAGGTGACATACAAGCTGAAGAAGGGGCTATTGTGGTCGGACGGCAAGCCCGTGACGTCCAAAGACGTCAAGTTCACTTTCGAAGTCCTCGTCCATGACGCGAACCCGACGTTCAACCGGGCCGAGTACGACAATATCGAGAAGGTCGAGACACCGGACGAGCAGACCGCAGTGGTTCATTTCAAAGAGGTGTACGCGCCTTACCTTTCGCTGTTCCAGTGGATCCTACCGGCGCACGCGAATGACGGAAAGGCCGATCTGAAAGACGCCGCATTCAATAGCAAGCCGTTCGGGACCGGCCCTTTCATGATCAAGGAATCTGCGTCGGGGAGTCACGTGACCCTCGTTCCCAACCCCAACTACGCGGAGAAGGGCAAGCCGTACCTGGACCAGCTCGTGTTCCGGTATGTGCCGAATTTCGAAGCGGGGGTCGCTCAGCTTCGGACGGGCGAGGTCGATGTCCTCGCCTCCAATCCGGTGACGCAGTATGAAGACCTCAAGAAGATCCCCGGCATGCGAGTAGGCGTGACCAACGGAGCCCTGAACGAGCGCATCATCGTGCAAATGGCTAAGCGTGGGAATCCGGCGGATTCCTCCAAGCCTCACGAGATCCTCGGCGACAAGCGGGTCAGGCAGGCGCTCAACATAGCGATCGATCGCAAGACGATAACGGAGAGGCTGTTGTTCGGGGTGTCGAATCCCGTTGGATCGGTACTGAGTAGCGGTTGGGCTGCCGACCCGAGTCAAACAGCCCCCGACTACGACCCGGACAAGGCCGCCAAGTTACTCGAGGACGCGGGCTGGAAACTCGGCGACGGCAAGGTTCGAATGAAAGAAGGCAAGCCCCTGCGCGTGGAATTCACGATCAACAGTGGCAACAAAATGCGCGAGATGACCGCGCAGGTTATTCAGGAGCAGTTGGCCAAGGTTGGAGTCGAGATTTCGATCCGGTCGCTGTCCGCTTCCGTGCTGTGGGCCCGCTGGGCCGATGGCGGCGTGCAGGCCAAGGGGGACTTCGACCTTTCGCTCAGCGCGGACGGCCCCGTTGGCCCGGACCCTCACTTGTTCCTGTTCCGGTTCCTGGCGAGCGAGCTACCCACCCCTCAGGGCGGGTATAACGCTGCCCGGTACAACAACCCCGAATTCGACAGGTTGATGGCCGAAGCCGGCAAGACGGCGGACATGGAGGCGCGCAAGGTGCTGTACAATAAGGCCACGCGGCTCCTGTACGACGACATACCCTGGATCGTCCTGTACCAGTACAGCCTCGTCGACGTCTTCAGGGAGTCGATCAAGGGTCAGGTAACGAACCCGTGGATTGGACTAGGATGGGATATGCAGAATTGGTACATCCAGAAGTAGTCATCTGAGTCCATCGGGCGAGTATTTCCTCGTTCAGGTTTTGGCAAATCGCGATCGTGGTGCGGGCCTCGGCCGTAGGCGGCCGGTGGACCCGCACCACGAAAGGCGCTCTCTTCACCCCGGGAATCGCCCAGCCAGACCTAGGAGTGTGGAGCCATGTGGCGGTACGTACTGCGTCGCCTGATATACATGATACCTACATTGTTGCTCATCACGGTCGCGATGTTCATCCTGTTGGAGATCATGCCCGGCGATCCCCTCGCCATGTACATGGAGAATCCGAACCTGACCGCGGCGGATATGGAGCGATTGGCGCGGCAGCTCGGGCTCGACGGGCCGCTTCACGAGCGTTACATCAAGTGGCTGGCCCGCTTCGTCGTGGGGGATTGGGGCTATTCCTTCGTCACCCGGAGGCCGGTGCTGGACATGATCGCAGAGCGGTTGCCGAATACGCTCGTTCTCATGGCGGCCGCGTACGTCCTGACCCTGTTGATCGCCGTGCCGGCAGGGGTGATCTCGGCAGTCAGGCAATACTCGGTCTTTGACTTCGCTACTATGGGGTCGGCCTTCGTCTGCCTCTCCGTGCCCACCTTTTGGCTCGGCCTCGTGCTCATCATGGCGTTCAGCGTCCATCTGAGACTGCTGCCGGCGGGCGGGATGGCCACGCTCGGAGCCGGGTTCTCCTTCGCGGACCGCGTCCGGCACATGATCCTGCCGGTTGCCGCCCTGTCCATGCAGTCGGCCGGGGTGTATGCGCGCTACGTGCGCGCGGGAATGCTGGAGATCCTGTCGCAGGACTATGTCCGAACCGCGCGCGCCAAGGGCCTGAAGGAACGGGTG
This sequence comes from Bacillota bacterium, assembly GCA_018434225.1. GTDB lineage: Bacteria > Bacillota > Sulfobacillia > JABLXB01 > JABLXB01 > SM1-B181. The sequence goes on along the minus strand of JAHDPS010000350.1, from coordinate 5,617 downwards.
GTAGTATACAAACACGCATTCCGTAACGCAATGCTCCCCTTTATCACGGTGGCCGCATTGCAGCTCCCCGACCTTTTCACGGGCGGTGTCGTGACCGAGATGATCTTCACCTGGCCGGGGATGGGGCGATTGTTCTGGGATGCCGCCACGCGGGTCGATTACCCCGTGATCATGGGAGTAAGTAGCGTCACCGCCATACTCGTGCTTCTTAGTAACCTGCTCGCCGACATCCTGTACGCGGTCGTCGACCCGAGGATCCGGTATGAGTAGCCTTCAGGGAGGGGTAGGTCGTATGGCTGCCGCTGAGACAGAAACCGAGTTGCAGCACGGGTCCTCGCCCTGGCGGAGGTTCCGGCGGCACCGGATGGCGCAGTTGGGCGTGTTGATCCTGGTCGCGCAGATCCTGTTCGTTACGGTAGGCCCCATGCTGTCGCCGATGGATGCCTTGAAACAGAACCTGTTCGCGCGCTACGGCGCTCCCGACTCCGTCCACTGGATGGGCACAGACGAGCTTGGTCGCGATCTGATGGTCCGCGTGATGCTCGGAGGTCGGGTCTCGATGGTGGTGGGCCTGTGCGCGATGGCATTCGCCCTCGCTGTTGGCACTCTGCTCGGGGCCATCGCCGGGTACTACCGTAAGATGGACAGTATCATCATGCGTGTGACCGACATGATGCTGTCATTTCCTTCAATCATCGTTCTCATACTATTGGCTTCTGTTTTCGGCACTGGATTCTGGACCATAGTGGTCGTCGTCGGGGCCCTCCGGTGGATGAGCATCGCCCGGATTATTCGCGCCTCGTTCCTCTCCCTGCGAGAGAGGGAATACGTTGAAGCGGCCCGCGCTACGGGGGCCGGTGGATTCCGGATCGTGCTCAAGCACATGTTGCCCAACACCATGGGTCCGATAATCGTGAATTGCACGCTCGGCGTGGCCAGTGCGATCCTGACGGAATCCACGCTGAGTTTTCTCGGCTTCGGCATCCAGCCCCCTACTCCCACGTGGGGAAACATGCTGCAGAATGCTCAGAGCGAGATGTTTGACGCGCCGTGGATGGCGATATATCCGGGCCTTGCTATTCTACTGGCGGTGATGAGCATCAACTTTATCGGCGATGGATTGCGCGACGCCTTCGATCCAAGGGCGAATACCAGGGGTTAGTCCGTTGTTGGAGGGATTGGCTTTGGCTTACGCGGATGGACTTGTGTGCATCAGATGCGGTCGCAAGTATACGGAGGGGATTCACCTGGAGGGATGCCCCAGGTGCATGGCCGCGGGCACTCCGGCCAACCTTGCGCCCTCGTATGACCTCGATAAAGTCCGAAGTTCGTTCACGCCGGAGAATCTGGTCGGCCGCCGTCACGATATCTGGCGCTACCACGAATTGCTCCCGGTCGGCGCCGCGCCCCGCACGGGCGGGATCGGCTGGACCCCGCTGATGCAGGTGGATACCGGCGCCGGGAGATGCCTGGACGGGAAATGCCGGGACATACACCTCAAACTGGAGTCTCAGAACCGGTCGAGCGCATTCAAGGACCGCCTCGCCACTGTCTCCGTCGCGAAGGCGAAGGAGATGGGCAAGAAGGGGATTGTCCTTTCCTCGAGCGGCAATCAGGGGGTGGCGTGCGCGGCCGAGGGGGCGCGGCAGGGGATCCCGTGCGTGGTGCTGGTGCCGAGCGACATAACGCCCGTCAGCGTGGCGTCGCTGCGCCTGTTCGGGGCCTGCGTTATCATGGCCCCCGATGTCGAGGTGCGCCAGCAAATGGTCATGGCCATGGCGCGCGAGCGCGGATGGTTCGCCGTGACCAACGTCTGCAGGCCGCCGATCGGCAGCAATCCCTGGGGGATCGAGGGGTATAAGACCATCTCCTTCGAGATCGCCGAACAGCTCGGGTGGGAGGTCCCCGATGTCGTCGTCGTCCCGGCCTCCATAGGGGACGGCTTGTGGGGAGTATGGAGGGGGTTCACGGACCTCAGGGACCTCGGCCTGGTGCGAAAGGCCCCGCGCATGATAGCCGCCGAAGTGATAGGGCCGCTGGCTCACGCCCTCGAATGCGGGCTCGATTACGTCGAGCCGGTGCCGGATCGCCCCTCCAGGGCATATTCCATAGCCTCGTCGACCAGCGCGTACCAGGCGCTGAAGGCGCTGAAGGATTCCGGCGGGGACTCGTGCGTAGTCTCCGACGAGGAGATGGTGGAACACGCCCGTCTCCTGGCCCGCACCGATGGTATGTTGGTCGAACTCTCGTCCGCCGCGGGCATGGCCGCAACGGCGCGCCTGATGGAACAGGGCAAGATCGGCCGGGATGAACGCGTTGTGGTGGTAATAACGTCTCACGGGTCGAAGACCGTCCACGACCTGATGGATACCGGCCCGTCGATACCCCGACTGGACGAACCGTCGCTGGAGAGACTCGAAGATATCCTGGGACTGCAATCATAGAAGGGCGCCTGCACAAGGGCGCCCATACAGAGAACCTGGTCGCACTAGAGGGGTGGCGGAATGGCCCAGCGCTTGATAGAAGTGAGGGACCTTAAGACATACTTTCGTACCGACGACGGGATGGTGCCGTCCGTCGATGGGGTCAGCCTGCACATCGACGCGGGGGAGACCCTCGGTGTGGTCGGCGAGTCAGGATGCGGCAAGAGCGTTACGTCGCTCTCCATCATGCGCTTGATCCCGATTCCCCCGGGGAGGATCGTCTCCGGCGAGATCCTGTTTCAGGGGGAAGACCTCCTCAAGAAGAGCGAGGACGAAATGCGCGCTATTCGAGGCAACGACATCTCCATGATATTCCAGGAGCCCATGACCTCCCTGAACCCCGTCTACACCTGCGGCGACCAGATCGCGGAGGCCATAGAGCTCCACCAGGGGCGCGGCAGGAAGGATGCCATGGATATGGCCGTCGAGATGCTCCGCCTCGTGGGCATCCCGCTGCCCGAACGCCGGGTGGGCGAATATCCGCATCGCCTCTCCGGCGGAATGCGGCAGCGCGTGATGATCGCGATGGCCCTGTCGTGCAACCCGAGGCTGCTCATTGCCGACGAGCCGACGACGGCCCTGGACGTGACCATCCAGGCGCAGATCCTCGAGCTCATGAGGAAGCTCAAGAATGAACTTGGAATGGCGATCATGCTCATAACCCACGACCTGGGGGTCATCGCCGAGATGGCCGAGCGCGTGATCGTGATGTACGCCGGCAAGGTGGTCGAGGAGGCGGGTGTGTCGTCGCTGTTCCGCGACCCCCTTCATCCGTACACCAGGGGTCTGCTTCGGGCTATCCCCCGCCTCGACGAGGAGAGGGAACGCCTCCACGTCATCGAAGGCGTGGTCCCCAATCCGCTGCGCCTTCCGGACGGATGCCGCTTCAGCCCGCGCTGCCCGCACGTCATGGACGTCTGCCGCCGGGAGGAGCCCCGACTATCCGAGGTTGGAGCGGGCCGCAGGCTGGCCTGCTGGCTGCGGGACGGGCTCCAGGAGAGGGGGGCTCTTTCGTGAGCGCGGATGCCTCTACGGACCTGATGGAGGTCAGGGATCTCAGGAAGTACTTCCCCATCACGGGCGGGTTATTCTCCCACGTGGTCGGGCACGTCAAGGCGGTCGACGGGGTGAGTTTCTCCGTTAAACATGGCGAGACGCTGGGCCTGGTGGGCGAATCCGGTTGCGGCAAGACCACCCTGGGGAAGGTTCTCCTCCGCCTGGAAGAGGCTACCGGGGGAGAGGTTCTATTCGAAGGGCAGAACATCCTGGGGCGGGACTTCAAGGGCCTCCGAAGGCTCCGCAGAGAGATGCAGATCATCTTCCAGGACCCCTACGCCTCGCTGAACCCCCGCATGACCGTTCGCGAGATTGTCGGGGAGCCGTTCGAGGTCCACGGTGTTGCCTACGGGTCCGCGAAGGACAAGCGGGTGCGGGAGCTGTTGGAGGTCGTCGGCCTCTCGCCCCAGCACATCCATCGCTACCCGCACGAGTTCTCCGGCGGCCAGCGGCAGCGCATCGGGATCGCCCGCGCGCTGGCGTTGAAGCCGAAGATGATCATATGCGACGAGCCCGTCTCCGCCCTGGACGTATCGATCCAATCGCAGATCCTGAACCTGCTGTCGGATCTCCAGAAGGAGTTCGGTCTGACCTACATCTTCATCGCGCACGGCCTCGCGGTCGTCAAACACGTGTCCGACAGGGTGGGCGTGATGTACCTGGGGAAGATGGTCGAGATGGCCGGCGCCGGGGAGATATACAGGAATCCGCGGCACCCATACACCCGAGCGTTGATGTCGGCCATTCCGATCCCGGACCCGGATCTCAATCGGGAGAGGATCATCCTCGAGGGCGATGTCCCGAGTCCGGTGAACCCCCCGAGCGGTTGCCGCTTCCATACTCGCTGCAGGCGGGCGGAGCGGATCTGCAAGGAGGTCGAGCCCGAGTTCAGGGACATCGGCGAGGCGCATTCCGTGGCTTGTCATTTCGGCTGCGAGGGATAGCACTGGAATAGCGCTAAGGAGAGCAATGCGTCGCGCAAGAACGACGGGCCTCCTGAAGTAACGAGCGGCAACGATTACAGGAATTTCTCCGGGAGGGCGGACGAACCGCCCTCCCGTTATTCGCCACAGTCCCGGTCGCTAATGAGATAACGGACGCACATGGTTGTCGGATCGTGTCGAGCGATTCTTTGGATCGGAGAGGTTTCTTGTTGCGTCAATTTAGGATGGAAAGCGAAGCGTGAGTAGGAGTCGGCCGATAAAGACTGTAGAAGCACTCTTCCGAATAAGTGAGGGCGGGATGTATGAGGAAGCATTCTATGCGTTTCCACAAGGCCGTTGCTCTTGCGACAGTGGCTTCGATGCTGGTTGTTATATCTTCATGTGCTTTCCGAGCTCCCACCCCTCCCTCTGGACCCCCTACCTCCAACGGCTCCCACTCCAATGGCGTGTTCCCGGGCCCAGAGAGGGTATGGTCCGCCATCAAGGAGTTTTGCGCGGGAGCTCCTCACCTGGAATACCGATCCGGCCTCGTTTTACAGGCCGGACATGGATACTACCTGGTTGAACTGATGGAGGTGGAGTCATCGGTATCGGGACGGCTCTACCTTTGGGTGAGTGAGAACGGAGAAACCGTCAAGCCTGCGGCAGGGTCGTCATCCAGAGCCGTGTTCGAGAAGTACAAAGAGGGAAGAGCGTGGTTTCTGTGTACGTTTGTTGCAGATTGCCTTGATGTGTTTCCCTACTATCGGGTTGTAAGAGTTGGCGAGGATCAGGATATCATCGAGCCATGGTACAGGATTCCTGGGGGTGCGACGTACGAACTGAGCAGCGCCGGCCTATCATATGGACTGGAGCGGGTCGAGAAGTCTGAAGGCTGCCTCCGTCTGGGGTTTCGGGTGAAAGGACCGGGACCAGACGGAGTGGCGGCGGGACCGTTCAGGCCTCCAAAGACTGTCATTACCGAAAGCGGGAGACATGTACAATTCACATTCAGCGATGTGATGGCCGGCACGCCTGCGGTGAATAGGATAAAGGCGTTCAAATGTCCATACGCCAAGGTAGAGAAGGTCTCGACCCAATCGGGGCGGTTGGAAATCGGACTGACGATTACCGGCAAGTACGCTGTTCTCCTGG
>JAHDPS010000251.1 GCA_018434225.1 Bacillota bacterium | reverse complement strand
GGATTTTCCGTGCACTAGGCAGCTGGTCTACGGATTTTCGGGGGACTCGGCGCCCGAGTATCCGCATTTTTCGGGTACTCGGCGGTCGAGTATGCGGTTTTTCCGTGCACTCTGCGGTCGAATGGACCGGCGGCTATCCAGAAGGGGGCCGGAAATCCACGGAGAATCGATCGAGACGGACGCAAAAACACCGGAGGAGGCGGGATCGTGAAGGCGCTGGTCATCTTCTATTCGAGGACGGGAACGACCGAGCGGGTGGCGGGGTTGCTGGCGGACAGACTCCGTTCCGATGGCGTCGAGGTGACCCTCGAGCCGGTGAGGACGGAGGCGAAATTCGGGATCGTCTCCTGCATACGGCAGATGATGGCCAAGGCAAGCCCGGCCCTGATCCAGCCAGTGCCGGACATAAGTGGTTACGACCTGGTCTTCCTCGGTTTCCCCGTCTGGGCAGACATGCCGGCGTCGCCCGTCAACTCGATCCTGGGCGGGCTGAAGGCGCCGGGCGGGCGGAGGTTCGCGCTATTCGCTACGTGCGGGCTCAGTGAGGGACACAAGGCGGCACTAAGCATAGTAACGAGCCGCCTTGTGGAAATGGGCCATGAAGTCGTCGCCGGCCGGGGATTCCTCAGGGGATTCCTGCGCAAGCAACCGCTTCCGGCAACAGCGGAAGCGGCGGGCGAATTCGTCGCGGAGGTTCTCTCCGGGACGCGACTCGGCTGCTGAGCACCCGTATCCGAGGTAATAACGACCTTATCGTGCACCGGCGATTGAATCAGTGGCCAATCACCGCAGGTGGGCCCAGCAGCAAGGATCCTCTGCGTACAGGTCTCCGGTCGCCGCATAGGCGGATGCCCGGCATCCACCGCTGCACTTCTCGGGCAGGTATTCGCAATCGCGGCACTTGCCCTTCAGATCGCCCTTCTTAATCCTTCTGAATACCTCGAATACGGCGGAGTTCTGCCAGATATCCAGAAAACTCTGTTCGCGCAGGTCGCCCGCCCGAAAATCGTGCAGGAACGGGCACGGGTAGACTGATCCATCCGCTCCGATGACCGCCAGGGTCCGTCCGGCGCCGCAACCGACGCGTGCGTCCGCCGGCACGGGCGCCGCCCCGTCGGCGTCGTCGAATAGCCACGAGTACGCGCCCTCGTTGTCCACGACGAAGGAATCCCCGCATTCCCTCTTCTTCTCCCGCATGGACCTCGAGTACTCCTTGATCTGCGCGGGTGTGAGAGACAGTTCCGACTCGTTCTCCCTCCCACGCCCCACCGGCATGAAGGGAATGGCCTTGTACGATATCATCGGGATCCCCATAGCGCGGAAGCGATCTATCATCGCGGGGATCTCGAGATAGTTGTTGCGGGTCACAGTAGTGCTGATTGTCGCGCGAAGCCCGCCGTCCCTGGCGAGTTCCAGCGCTCGAATCGCCTTATCGAATGACCCCTTCCGCCCACGGAATTCGTCGTGGCTGTCCCCGAGACCGTCGATGCTGACCTGAACGCTGAATATATTGAGGTCCTCGAGGGCTTTGAGCACGGCGGGAGTAAAGGCGTAGCCGTTGGTGGAAAATTCGACGGCGATGTCTTTGGTCGAACAGTACGAGAGGATTTCCAGGAAATCCTTCCTTACCAGGGGCTCGCCCCCAACGAATGAGATCCTCAGCACCTTCATGTCGACGAGCTCGTCCACCACGCGCGCGACCTCGCTCAGGGTAAGCTCATTCGGGAGGCGCTCGCCGGACGCCGTGAGGCAGTGCCTGCACTTGAGGTTACACCCTGCGGTGATCTCCCAGATCACGTTGAGCGGCGCCGTGAAGCAGTTCTTCTCCATGTGCTTCGCCAGCGCAAGCAACTCCCAGGCTTCGGAGTTCATCGCCTCCCCCGCGCCCTCGACTCTCGACGCCGCGGCGTCATGCCTCCAGTCCAGCATCTGTGCTGCGTCAAACCGCCGAAGAGCGCCGGCGACCGCTCCGGAGGCGGCATCTTGTGACAGCGAGTGTCTCCTCTGGATTGCCTCGACTATCATATCCACGCTGCGCGCGCCGTCGCAAAGCCTGGCGACGTCCACCCCGAGCCAGTTAACGGCTATCTCGCTGGTAAAAGGGTTGAACACGAAACCCGCGTCCGAGTGCTCCTTCCGTACGACGACGAAATGTCTCAGGTGCGGGAACAATCCATGAAATTCACCAAGTTTCATTCCCCGTTCAGCCTCTTCCCCATCTGCCTCATGGATTTCTCGGTCGCGGCCTCGCCCTTGTCTCCGGACTTGATGGAGAAGGTGCATCCGCCGCCCGCGCCCGGAGATACGCAAACCACGCAGTTCGTCATGCAGCTGGTGAGACACGACGAGCACGCGCTGGGAGCGATGCAGGCGAGGCAATTGACGCACGCCACGCAGCTGCTCACGCACTTGATGTTGCAGACGGGGAAGATGCACTGCGTTTCACAGTAACCGGGATTGCACGTGAGGTTATTGGGACACTGCCGCGAGGGAGACGGCGTGAAGGCATCCTTCTCGCCCTTCGATTCCCCCAGGTATTCCACAATGCCGGAGACTGCGTCCCCCAACTGCCTGACCATTTCGTACAGATTCGACTCGAACCGCTCCCTGTCCAACAACGTGAGGGCGCCGGGGAACAGCCTCAGCCTGGACTCGAAATCCCCGAGGACGAGCGACATGATGACGCAGGGTTTGCCCGCGCGCTCAGTGGTGGCGGTGGAGAAGAACCCGAGCGCTGACAGATGCCGCAATAGGTTGTGATTCTCCGCGGGAACGACCGTGTATAGACGCTGTACCCCCTTGTGGCGGAGGACTTCGAACAGGTAAGTCATCAACACGACGGCGGTGATGCCACCCGCCGGATCTTCTTGTGAGACGATCGACGCCAGCAGTTCCGCGGAGCGTTCATCCCGCTTTTCGACCTCCGGGTTCGACCTGGCGAGGAATACCCCTGCCAGATCGCGATCCCGCAGAGCGCCGACAGAGTAACCCGTGCCGTCGATCAGGGAGCGCTTGGATTCCTCATCCAGACGAACGCCGAGCCTCACCGAAAGCCGCTCGACGGCCCCCACATCCGCAACCGACAACTCCCTCACGACGGTATCCTTCAATCCCTCGAACAGCGCCTCGATTTTCCCGCGCATTTCAGCACCCCCCGAATATTGCCATGTACTTCCATGATTATATCACCTATCGTTCTCTGTGTTCTTCCGAAAATAACGCCATTAGAGATAAAAACGTGGTCTGATTCCCAGATATGGTCTATGATAGATCATATAGGCCGGAGCTGATCCGGGGTACAATACTTCTTGGTCATGCAATTGAGCTTGGCTGAGTGGAAGTAACCCGCGATATCCCTAGCCCAATCGCAATATGAGGAGTGACGGATGGAAATGGCTAAGAGATTGTATTTCGGAAACCTTAGTTTCGATGTCGGCGAGAATGAGTTGAGTAATGCCGTATCTCAGTACGGTAGGGTCGTGTCCGCCAGAGTGATTACTGACAGGGAGACGGGACGATCCCGTGGCTTCGGCTTCGTCGAAGTCGAAGACGAGGATGCGCAGAAAGTCACCGAATCGATGAATGGTCTCGAATGGAACGGCAGGCAATTGACAGTCAATGAAGCCAGGGAGCGCCAAGACGGAGGCGGGTCGAGGGGCAACTTCCGGAGCCAGAATAGAGGCTACAGATAGGCCGCTAAGCGGGACTCCAGGCGCAATCGACACAATAGATACTGGGGAATCAGAGATATCCGGAAATCAGCGGGGTTGCTGGCGAGAAAGAGAAATCGCCACCGACCCCGTTCCGTTTTCGCTGTTAGTCAGTGAAGCCGCGGCCGCGCGCGGGGTTTTCCTGAAAGGAAAATTGGGTCGTGTGGAGAAATATTCGCTGGGCGGTGATGAGAAACGCGAGCGGTGGGGCAAGTCCTTCGACAGCATCGAAAGGCCAGGCACCTGTCTCTTAAGCAGGTGGCCTCCATGTGCGGTCTATCCCCGAGCCAGATCAGCAAGATCGAGACGGGCAACGCCGACCCCAGCGTGGCCGTGTTGGCCCGTATATGCTCCGCGCTGGAGGTGACGGCCGCGAGCGTGCTCGCTTCCGCCGAGGACGCCGCCCCGGCGATACATCCGCTAAGGGCCGGCGAAGCCATGATGATGAGGCGCCTGGCGGACGACCAGGTCTCTGAGGAGATCCTGCACATCAGCAGGAACGCCGTGATGCAGCCGGAGATCATCGTCTTCCCCCCCGGCGCGACTAGTGGGGCGCCGCTCCGGCACTCCGGGGAAGAGTTCTTTTACGTCCTTACGGGTTCGGTGATTTTTTTCTTCGGTAACGAGGAGTCGCTCACCATGTCCGCCGGCGATTCCATCTATTTTGACTGTTCCATTCCGCATCGATGGGAGAACAGTGACCCGAAAGAGGAGGCGCGCATCCTGGTGGTCACGTCGCCTCCCCCGTTCCTGACGCTCCAAAGACCGAAATTATGAGGCCCAATCGCGGGTCTTGCCTATCGTATAATACCCGGTCGTATAATACCCGGATGGAGGGATTCGAGTGGCCGAAATCACTGTGCAGGGAGAACGCTGGTTCCCGAGCGAAAAGACATTCTCCGAAAACCTGAGCGAGAACTGGGGGCCGTGGGGGGTAGACTCCGAGTGCGGGAAACTGCGCGCGGTCCTCATGCACCGGCCGGGACCGGAAATCGATAACCTGGGCGACCCGCGGGTTTATCGTTTCAAGGCGGCCATGGACCCCGAGACGGCGCGACGCCAACACGACGCGCTCGCCGACGTGTACCGCGCTCACGGCGTGCGGGTCTTCTACGCACAGGAGGGGCGCGCGGACCGGCCCAACGCCATGTACATGCGAGACCTGGTGTTCATGACGCCCGAGGGCGCCATCGTCGGGCGACCCGCCATGGCCGAGCGCAGGGGCGAAGAGCGCTACGCTGCTCAGGCCCTTGGAGAGTACGGGGTCCCGATCGTAAAATCCATCAACGGCGAGGGCACGTTCGAGGGCGCGTGCGCGCTGTGGGTCGACAGGCGGACCGTCATACTCGGCACGGGCTCCCGTTGCAACGCCGCGGGGGCGGCCCAGGTGGAAGCCGAGCTAAGGAACATCGGGGTCGAGGAGATAATCCCCTTCCAGATCCCTTACGGACACGCCCACCTCGACGGCCTGCTGAACTTCCCGGATCGCAAGATCGCGGTCATTTTCCCCTGGCAGGTGCCGTACGACGTGTGCCGCCCCCTCCTGGACCGCGGGTTCAATCTAATCGAGATGACCCGGCTCGAAGAGGTAAAGCATACCTTCGCCGTCAATTTCGTCGCGATAGAGCCCGGCAGGATCGTGATGCCGCAGGGCAACCCCCACGCTAAGGCCCTGATGGAAGAGGCGGGGATCTCGGTGATCGAGGTCGACTTATCGGAGATCATCAAGGGTTGGGGAGCCGCTCACTGCATGACCGCTTTCCTGAAGCGAGACCCGATCTGATTACCGGCATAGAGTTCCGTAAACGGAGGCATTGGATAATGGCGGATATCATAGTCCAGGGCGAACGCTGGTTTCCATCCCCCAGCACATTCGCGGACGATCTCCCAACACTCTGGGGGGATTGGGGCTGCGACTCCGAAGTGGGCAGATTGCGGGCCGTGCTCATGCGGAGGCCCGGCCCTGAAGTGGACCGGCTCATCGATCCAGAACCCTTCCGGTGGGCCGCCGCGGTCGATCCCGGCGTGGCGAGGGCGCAGCACGACGCCCTGGCGGACGTATACCGGGCGCATGGCGTGAAAGTCCACTACGTCGAGAACATGCGCAAGGACAGGCCGAATGCCGTTTTCGTACGCGACCTGATGTTTATGACCCCGGAGGGTGCGATCATAGGGCGTCCGGCCATGGCGTCGCGCCGCGGCGAAGAACGGTTCGTGACTGAGGCGCTCGGTGCGCTCGGCGTACCCGTCCTCCTCACTGTCCACGGCGAGGGCACGTTCGAGGGGGCCTGCGCCATGTGGGTCGACCGCAAGACGGTCGTCCTTGGTACGGGGGTCAGGTGCAACCGGGCCGGGGCGAACCAGGTCGAGGGCATCCTGCGGGATATCGGCGTCGAGCGCGTGATCCGATACCAGATACCGTTCGGCAGCATTCACCTGGATGGCGTGATCAATATCGCGGATCGAGATAAGGCCATGATATTCCCCTGGCAAGTGCCCTACGACGTGTGCCGGGAACTTATCGACATGGGTTTCAAGTTGATCGAGAATCCGCACATCGATGAGATCAAAGGCAGCTTGGGCTGCAATTTCGTGGCCATCGAGCCGGGAGTCGTGGTCATGCCGGCCGGGAACCCGAAATCGAAAGCCGTGCTAGAAGAGGCGGGCGTCGTCGTGATCGATGTTCAAATCGACGAGCTCATGAAGGGGCTGGGCGCCGTCCACTGCATGACCGCGTTCCTGAAGCGGGACCCGATATAGCCGCGTAGCAGCCATAAATAGCCATTGACACCCCCTGCTTCAAGACTGATAGTCTTGAATTGAGGGGTGAGGTTGCATGCCGTTTGGCTGGGTTGGCAGGATACTGTATGTCGACCTTACACATCGAAGCGTTCACACGGAAGAGACGGAGAAGTACCTGGACTTCATTGGTGGCAGGGGAATCAATCAATGGCTGCTGTTCAATCTATCGGGCAAAGGCGTGGACCCACTCGATGAGCGGAGCCCGATAATCCTCGGTTCAGGTCCCTTCATCGGCACACTCGCGCCGGCCGCGAATCGCCTGTCGGTGGACTTCAAAAACGCCGTCACGGGAGGCGTTGGGTCCGGGAACTGCGGGGGGCACTTCGCGGCCGAAATGAAGTACGCCGGATACGACCACATAGTGATCTCGGGACGGGCGGCCTCGCCCACTTACCTGTATGTGACGGACAACCAGGTCTACTTCCGCGACGCCGCGCCCCTGTGGGGCAAGGACACGTGGGAAACGGAAAACGCCATCAAACAGATGGAGGGCAGCCGCCGCATCAAGACCCTCAGCATCGGGGCGGGCGGCGAGAATCTGGTCAGGTTCGCCTGCTTGATCGCGGATAGGGGAAGGGCGGCCGCGTACGGCGGGGCCGGCGCCGTGTTCGGCAGTAAGAACCTGAAGGCGATCGCCGTCAGGGGTTCACTGCCCGTCGAGATCGCCCACCCCGACAGGATTATCGACAAACTGGCCGCATTCAGCAGGGACGTCATCGAAAAAAGCCACTTCGTAGTGACCCATCGAGAGGGCGGCACTCTCCGCCCTTACCAGGCGGCCGGGGAGAACAGGCCGCACGGCGTCAGGAACATGAGCGATGAATTCTGGCCGGACGAGTGTATTTCGGACGTGTCGAGGACCGTGTTGGAGGACAATTACCTGCTAAGAAGGCATTCCTGCTTCAACTGTCCCGTGTACTGCAGCTCGATATTCGAGGTGAACGGCGTAAGGTGCGAGGGGCTCCAGGCCAATTCGTTCAGGGGGTTCGCCTCGAACCTGGACTTGCGTTCACCCGAGAAGGTCCTGTACCTCAACGCCCTCACGAACCTCCACGGCTTGGACGGGGACCATACGTCGGCGGTCGTCGCCTGGGCCACAGAATGTTACGAGAACGGCATCCTGGGGCGGAGCGACACGGACGGGCTGGACCTCCGATGGGGTAACGGTGACGCCATGATTCAGCTCGTCGAGAACATAGCGCACAGGAGGGGCTTCGGCGACGTCCTCGCGGGGGGTCTCTACGAGGCGTGCAAGACAGTCGGCGGAGGGTCGGAGAAATACGCCGTACTCGTCAAGAAGAACAGCCTGATGGAACAGGGTATGCGTTCGCACAAGGGATGGGCGCTGGGGATCGTCACAAGCACGAAGGGCGGCGGCCATTTGAGGGGCGCTTGCTGCCTGGAGTCCCAGGGGATGTCGCCCGAAATGAGCAAGAGACTGCTCGACATCGACGACATACAGGACCCAACGTCATACGAACACAAGGCGGAGCTCGTGGTGTGGCAGGAGAAGTATAAGGGGATCATCGACATGATGGGCCTATGCGTGTT
>JAHDPS010000268.1 GCA_018434225.1 Bacillota bacterium | reverse complement strand
GTCGGCGAATCCGGCTGCGGGAAAAGTACCCTGGGTCGCACTGTCCTCGGGCTATACAGGCCGGATCAGGGCAATGTGATTCTTGAAGGAGTGGACATCTATTCCCTCAAGGGTCAGGGCCTGAAGGACATGCGCAGGAAAATGCAGTTCATATTCCAGGATCCGAGCGCTTCGTTGAACCCGAGGAAAACCGTCGCGGACATATTGAACGAACCTTTCCACATTCACAAGATCGGGACGAAGAAGGAGCGCGAGGCCAAGATCAAAGACTTGCTGGACCACGTCGGGCTTTCGAGTTACCACCTCAGCCGATATCCCCATGAGATGTCAGGTGGGCAGAAGCAGCGAGTCGGTATCGCCCGCGCCCTGGCTCTGAATCCGAAGGTGGTCATTTGCGACGAGGCCGTCTCCGCACTCGACGTGTCCATCCAGGCGCAGGTAATAAACTTGCTGGAAGACCTGCAGAAGGCGTATGAGCTCACCTATATATTCATCTCGCATAACCTCAGCGTCGTGCATCATATCAGCAACAGGGTGGGAGTCATGTATTTGGGCAAGATCGTGGAGATAGGCCATCACGATGAAATATACCAGAACACTATGCATCCCTATGCTAAGGCCCTGATTTCGGCCATACCCCACGCCGATCCCGATGTCGCGAGAGAACGCATTCTGCTTAAGGGGGATGTGCCCAGCCCCGCCAATCCACCGGACGGATGCCGCTTTCACACGAGATGCTCTCAGGCGATGGAGGTGTGTTGCCGGGACGAGCCACCCTTGAAGGAGCTGAACCCGCGGCATTTTGTGGCTTGTCACTTGGTGTGACCCCGGGTCGTCTGCAGAGAGACTGCTGTTGAGGGGGATGTGTGTTGGATCTCTCCAGATATGTACTGAGAAGGCTACTTTTCCTGGTCTTTCTAATCATAGGGGTCTCCCTTGTGGTGTTCATCATCTCGCATACGGTGCCGAGCGACCCTGTACTGGCCAATCTGAGCCAGCGCAACATCGACAACGAGGAATTGGTGGCCGCGTTCAAGGCCAAGTGGGGATTGGACAAGCCCCTTTATATGCAATACCTTATCTACCTCGGTAATCTTCTCAAAGGAGATATGGGCATATCCATCAGGACTCAACGCCCGGTGTTGCAGGACCTCAAGATGTATTATCCTGCGACGTTCGAGCTGTCCATGTTCTCAATGGGTATCGCCATCACTCTGGGTATTATCTCCGGAGTCATATCGGCCATCAGGCGGAACACAGCGGTCGACCAGGTCATAAGGGGCATTTCGGTGTTCGGTGTGTCCGTCCCCAACTTCTGGTTGGGCCTGATGTGCTTGATGTTGTTCTACGTGACCCTGGGCATAGCCCCGGGACCGGGTAGGCTCAGCCCATATCTGTCGCCGCCCCCCGCCGTCACGAAGCTGTATGTCGTTGACGCTTTGCTTGAGGGCAATTGGCGGTTGGCCATGGATGCTCTTCGCCACATGCTCTTGCCGGGACTCGTGTTGGGCGCGTTTTCGATGGGCTTGATCGCCCGCACGACGAGATCGAGTCTGCTGGAGATCCTATCCATGGACTTCATTCGCACGGCGAGGGCCAAGGGCCTGGCCGAGAAGATGGTGATAGTTCGCCATGCCCTGGGCAATGCGCTCATTCCGGTCGTCACAGTCATCGGCCTCGCTTTCGGGAACCTCCTGGGCGGTATGGTCCTGGTGGAAACCATATTCGCGTGGCCCGGCATCGGCGAGTACGCATATAAGGCGGCGGGCAACCTGGATTTTCCCGCAATCATAGGGGTTTCCATATTGATTGCCGTGAACTACGTGGTGATCAATCTCCTCGTAGACATCCTGTACGGAGTCCTAGATCCAAGAGTGAGGTACGAATAAATGCTGCTAAGACAGATGAGAAGCAACTTCTTGTATTCTATGGGAGTAGTCGTCTGCATCATATGGGTCATTATCGCCATCATCGCGCCAACGATCACTCCGTACGATCATCTGGAGCAGAACCTGCTGGAGCGCTTTAAGCCGCCGAGCCGCGAGCACTGGTTCGGCACGGACAGTCTGGGACGGGACGTGTTCAGCAGGGTGCTGGTGGGCAGCAGGGTGTCCCTCATTGCGGGATTACTCACCATTGTGATGGCGATGTGCGTGGGCATGGTTTATGGCGGTATTGCCGGCTACATCGGCGGGATCACCGATGAAATCATGATGCGCCTCTCTGAGATGGTGATGGCATTCCCCGGGATAATCCTCGCAATGACCATCGCCGCGGCCCTGGGACCAAGCCTGTATAACACCCTGCTTGCGATGGTCATCGTCTGGTGGCCGTCGCATGCTAGAATAATGCGTAGTATGGTCATCGCCAACAAGGAGAACGAGTACGTGGAGGCCGCGAAGTCGCTGGGCGCCTCCCACTTCCGGCTTTTCTTCCACGAGATACTCCCCAATAGTATCGGCCCGGTGCTGGTCATGGCCACCCTGGATTTTGGCAGCATCATTCTGCTTTTCTCCGGCCTGAGTTACCTTGGCCTGGGGTCGCCTCCGCCCACACCTGAATGGGGGGCCATGGTGGCGGACGGCGTCCTGAACTTCAACTACTGGTGGATAGGGACATTCCCGGGCCTGGCGATCTTCACGATGGCCGTGGGCGCCAACTTCATCGGCGATGGATTGAGGGACATGCTCGATCCCAGGTTGAGAAGGGAATTATAGCTGAGGAGTGTCGCTCGTGCTTTTGCAGGCGGAAAGGGAATCGATCGTTGAATTCGGGAAGAGGATTAGTTCCTCCGGGCTGACCAAGGGGACGAGTGGAAACCTGAGTATTTTCGATCTCGACACACGGCTGATGGCGATCGGTCCTTCGGGAATCGGCTATTATGAAACGAGGCCGGAGGACGTCGTCATAATGAATCTCGAGGGGGATATCGTGGACGGAGACAAGAAGCCCTCGAGCGAGTACGTTCTTCACGCGACATTCTACAGGAAGAGGCCAGGCGTTTGCGCCATCGTACATACACACTCCACCTACGCTACCACGTTCGCCTCGATGCGCGTGCCGATCAAGGCCGTCCATTATGTCATCGGCACGTCCGGCTCGGCGACCGTACCCTGCGCCGAATACGCGACGTACGGCACACCCGAGCTGGCGGAGAACGCGCTCAGGGCGATGGGCGACGCGAAAGCGGTGCTCCTCGCGAACCACGGCCTGGTGACGGTCGGCCCGACGCTGGCGGAAGCGTTTTCGCTCGCCGAAAACGCCGAATTCGTCGCGGAGATCTACTACAGAACACTCGCCGCCGGCAGTCCTTTCATCCTTTCCGATGAAGAAATGGACAGAGTGATAGGCAAGTTCAAGACATACGGGCAGCCGAAAAAGGAGTAAGCCCCCGGCCGTCGATCTCGCAGGACTTGCCAACGGAGATTGACTTTGAGCGCCTTTCCCCAATAGACTATCATCGACTATGGCGGATGCCGTGGTATACGGCGAACAAATTGGGGGTAGCTCCGGTGAGGATCATTCTGAACGGATGCGGCGGCAAAATGGGGAAGGTGTTCTCCGAGGTTTCAAAATCGTTCAAGGGCGTGGAGATCGTGGCAGGCATAGACAAGCGTCCTGTAGTGAACGCCTCATACCCGGTCTTTGGCAGCATTCTCGAATGTAACGTGGACTCCGACCTGATCGTGGATTTCTCCAGGCCGGAGGCTCTTGAGGACTTGCTGGTCCATGCAAGGGACAAGAATCTGCCGCTGGTTCTGTGCACGACGGGATACGACAGCGACCAGGTGCAGCAGATAGCAAAGGCTTCCAGGACTCTCCCGATATTCCGCTCAGCCAATATGTCAATAGGGATCAATGTCGTGAATTCGTTTCTCAAGAAAGTGAGCGCCATGCTCTACCAGGACTATGATATCGAGATCATTGAGAAACATCACAATCAGAAGGTCGATGCTCCAAGCGGTACCGCGCTTCTCCTTGCCAATACCATCAAGGCATCGATACCCGAGGAAACGGAATTCGTGTACGGAAGGGAAGGAAGTTCCAAGAGAGTTCACAAGGAAATCGGGATTCATGCGATCAGAGGCGGCAGCATAGTGGGCGAGCACGAGGTCATTTTCGCGGGTCAGGGTGAGATCATAGAGATGAAGCACACGGTTTTGTCCCGGGAGGTCTTCGCCGTTGGCGCATTGAAGGCATGCGCCTTTATGTACGGCAGGCCATCGGGTTTGTACTCGATGGATGATGTGATAGAGGGCTAGATCAGGAAGTCTACGAATTACGCGGCCCTCAAGAACTGGGGGCCGTTTCCTTTCGAATCTGTTGTCTTCCGGCCCTCCGAAGACGGGGGATATGCCGTTCAAATCCCCGAACTGCCCGGATGCATAAGCCAGGGCGAAACACTGGAAGAGGCCTTCGAGATGATCGAGGATGCTAAAATCTGCTGGCTTGAGACTGCTCTGGAAGACGGAATTCACATTCCCGAGCCCGCCTCGACATCCGATGAGTACTCCGGAAGACTTAATGTACGAATGCCCAGGTCTTTGCACCGCACCTTGGTGGAGAAGGCTCGCGAAGAGAAAGTGAGCCTGAATCAGTTCATAATCTATCAGTTGGCCCGCGGAGTGGGGTATCTACCCAAGTAGTTGGCTCACCTTCCTTTCGTCAACACACTACTGGGCCAACTGCACATCGCTGAACCCAGTGATTTCGGCGCCGTCAACGAGAATACTCCCGCTGTCCGCCCGGTCTATGCCGCCGATGATGTTCATCAATGTGGACTTGCCCGAGCCGGAAGGGCCCAGTATTACGGTCCAGAATCCAAGGGGCCTAACAAGGCAAACCAGTATGGCATGAAGAAATAGGAGGGCGGAAGGAGTCCGAGGGACATGGCAGACTCTCAGGTGAGTGATTTTATTTCGGTCGAACGACTGTCGCGAAGACCCGCGCCAGTGCTCAAGAAGAAGAGGCTGGCTTTTCGTTGGTATGGTGGCAAATACAGCCATTTGGATTGGCTCCAGCCTTTACTTCCGGTCGAGGGAGTACACCATTTCTGCGAGCCGTTTGGCGGCTCGGCGGCAGTGTGATTGAACCGCCCACCCGCGCCTATAGAGACGTATAACGACATCGACGGCGATGTGGTGACATTCTTTCGGGTGTTACGGGATAAGCGAGAGGATCTCCTGTACGCTTTGAGAATGACGCCGTTTTCCAGAGAGGAGTATGAGACCGCGTGCGGCGAGCCTGAGGAGGACATTACGGACCTTGAGCGGGCGCGACGGTTTTTCATTCGTGCCGGCCAGGTACGGACTGGGCTCGCGCAAACGGCGACGATAGGCCGGTGGTCGAACTGCAAGAACACGTCTCGGAGAGGGATGTCGGGAGCGGTCTCGCGTTGGCTTGGGCAAATCGAGCGTCTCCCTGAGGTTGCGGAGCGTCTGCTTCGGGTGCAGATCGAGAACCGCCCTGCGGTTGATGTGATTAGTCTCTACGATCACCCCAAGACCCTGTTTTACTTGGACCCTCCTTACGCTCATGACTCCAGAAAAGACACCCGGTCCTATGGGGTTGAAATGACGGAAACCGATCATCGTCTCTTGGCAGAGGTGCTTCACGAGGTCGAGGGCATGGTCGCGTTGTCGGGATATCGTTGCGATTTGATGGACGAGCTTTATCGCGATTGGCTAAGAATCGATGCTCCCATTAAGACGGCGCATTCGTGCAAGACGGCACGACAAGAATGCTTATGGGTGAACTACCTGGAGTGAGGGGGAAGGAGTCCCATAGCGCATCGCACGGTGGATTATGAACGGGCCCGGGCGATCTTGGACGAGGAATTTGTGGTGGCCCAGGGGGCGTTTCGACACAGACTGAATGGGATCCCCGAAGTGCCGCAAGAAATCGCTCGGGCGACGGAGCGGTTGATGCAATCGTCAACCCAAGCCTATCGAGAGGCATTGATCGGATGCGCGTTGGCGCTCCTGGTCGATCCCGAGATAGACATCCAAAAGCCAACTACAACGCTTGGGGAAGACTCCTTTAGTGGGCGCGGGGTGGATGAGAGGGTCGTAAAGCCGTGTCTCCAGCGGCATGAGATCCCTGCTTCGAGGGGGCCTTACCTCTCAGCACT
>JAHDPS010000066.1 GCA_018434225.1 Bacillota bacterium | reverse complement strand
GGTGGGCGTCGATGAGATCGAGTGGGATCTCCTTCCCGAAGAGAAAGTCGCCCTCGTAAGGCAGCTGGCGATAAGATACCACGGTGTGGCCATGGTGGGAGACGGGTTCAACGACGCGCCCGCCCTGGCGGCGGCTACCGTGGGCATCGCCATGGGCGCGGCCGGATCGGACGCCGCGTTGGAGACGGCCGACATCGCCCTGATGGCCGACGACCTGTCCAGGATCCCCTACATCGTGAGGTTGGGTCGTCGCACCCTGTCCGTGATAAGGCAGAACGTGGCCGTCGCCGTCGCGATAAAGGCCCTGGCCGTAGGCCTCATATTCACTGGGATGGCGGGATTGTGGATGGCCGTCGTGGCCGACATGGGGTCGTCCACTCTCGTAACTCTGAACGCCATGCGCCTGGCCCTCGGGAAGGCCGGAGGCAACGCCCGGGGGCAACGCGGACGCGGAGCGGACAAGGGCGGCCTTGAGAGATTGATCCAATCCTCATAATCGGGGCGCCCATCCCGCAATAATACATTCATGAAGGTGCTCGCTCTTTGCATTCCCCAGTTGCGCAGATCCAGAAGGGAGTTGGCATACTGGGAAAGACGGGCGTCGGCACTGTGCCCGCCGAAGATCCGCCCGCTCGCCCTGAGTTCCATTCGCGCCAAAGCGTTTCACTCCATAGGCGGCTCCATCTACGCCTGCGCCCCCACCGTGCCGAATCACCGGCGCGACGATCTGACGCGAACCATAGTGGCCCTTCAGACGGTCAGCGATTACCTTGACACGCTCGTGGATCGGTCGGGCTGCGTCGATCGGGGCATTCACGAGAACCTTCACCGCGCCTTCGTCGACTGCCTTGACATGGGGACGCCGGTAGCAGGATATTTCGACGGGTTTCCGCTCGGGTACGACGGCGGGTATCTCGATAGCCTCGTACGGAAGGTTCGAGAGGGGATCGAGTGTTTGCCCGGGTATCCCTCCGTACGGGATGTGGCGGTGACGCTGGGGCGATTGTACGCGGGTATGCAGTCGAGGAAGCACACCGATCCAGGCGTCAGAGACGTGGAAATGGCCGAGTGGCACGCGGCGAACTGTACGGAAGCCATGAGGTGGTGGGAGTTCGGCGCGGCCGCCGGCTCCACCCTCGCCATATTTGCGCTTCTCGCGCTGGCGGCTGACAAACGTGCGAGCGCCGAAGCCGCGACTCTCACCCGCGCGGCGTACTTTCCCTACGTTTGCGCTTTTCACATCCTGCTCGACTACCTCATCGACAGGAACGAGGACGAGGCGCACGGAGACATGAACTTCACCAGTTATTATTCAAATGACGAGGAAATGCTCGAGTCGCTCTGCTCATTTTTCGAACATGGAAAACGGGGATTGGGGATGCTCCCCGGCGCGTGGTTCCACCTGGCGCTCCTATCGGGGCTTCCGGCCCTATACCTGTCCGACCGGAAGGTCGCTCAGGGTGGTATCGACCATATCGCCCGGGACATCATGCGCCGCGCCGGCGCGGATAGCGCCAGGTTCTTTAACGCGTGCCTGGCATTCAGGTACTCCGGGCTGCTGTAGAACAATGGCGGGGTACCTGCTCTCAACCCGGCGGGCTACGCTCCGTAGGGTGTCGAGCGCGGGAGAGCCGCCGAAGCCCGAAAGCGACTCCAACGCGGACGATATGTACGATCTGCCCACGTTGAAGGCATACGCGAGGCATCCATGCCGTTCGAGCGCTCCGGACATCTCTTTCATCAGGGCGGACGTTGCGCCATCGGACATCCATTCATTCCCGCTATCCCACAGGGAGGACACCCTCTCGCCCCAGCCGTCAACCGTGATGAGCCTGATGAGCGGCAGCGTCACGATGCCCCGGCGCAGATCCATCCACGATGGCTTACCGTCGGTCGAGGCCAATCCAGTCATATCCAGAAGGTCGTCAATAACCTGGAAGGCCATGCCGAGGTTCATGCCGAATGTCCCCGTCAGCCTGGCGAGTGAATCTCGGCCCCCCGCGGCCAGAGCCCCCGCCTCGCAACTCGCCGACATAAGGCTCGCGGTTTTCAGGTATATGTACCGGCGATACTGGTCCTCGGTGAGGTCCACCCTGTAAGTGCTGGCGAGATGCATCAACTCTCCCGAACTCATCGACTTGATGGCCGCGGAGAGAGACCTGATCACGGAGCGTTTCCTTCCCCTGTTGAGCAACTCGAATGCCGTGGTGAAAAGGTAATCACCCAACAGGACGGCTGTCTTATTTCCGAACTGGTATCGAACGGACGGGCGCCCGCGCCTCTTGTCCGATTCGTCCACGACGTCGTCGTGCGTGAGCGACGCGGTGTGTATTAATTCCACGGCGACGGCCGCGTCGATGACATCTTCGGTAACTCCCCCCGCAAGCGAGGCGCAGAGCAGGGTGAGGGCCGGCCTGAGGAGTTTTCCCGGTGACTCCCCCACGTGCGCGGCGGGGGCGCGCATTGGGCCCGTGGGACGGAGTACGTCCGCGAGCCTTTCCTTCACGGCGTCCATGCCGGGGATGTTGCCTAGCGGTCTTGATTCGATATCAGGTTCGACAGCGGTGTCGTGCAATGTTCAAACCCCCATCCGGCGCCTCATGCGATCCCGTGGCGGCGCGCAAGAGTATTGTTCGCATGGGTGCCCTCCATTCATTCGGGTCGGCGCGATGGCGCGCGGCGCTCGCCGGGGGTTGGCGGCTCGCCATCGGTTATGCTATATGCGTCCCGAATACGGGGGCGATTACGTTTAGTGGGGGCGAACACTGTGAAGAAAGGCGTGACGGATTCGACGCGGGCGGCTCAGATCCGGTGGCGGGAATGGGGCGAGGGGGCGTTCCATGAAGCGAGGGACAGGGGATTACCGGTGCTGCTCGCGATAGGGGCAACGTGGTGCCACTGGTGCCACGTGATGGACGAGACTACCTACTCCGACCCCGACGTGGCCGCCAGGCTCAACACTGGATTCATACCCGTTCGCGTCGACACGGACAGGCGACCCGAAGTGAACAGGCGCTACAATATGGGTGGATGGCCTTCCACGGCGTTTCTCAACTCCGAAGGTGAGGTGTTGACGGGGTTCACCTACATGCCCGCTAACGAGTTCAAGCGGGTTCTCGATAGAGTGTCCAAGGTTTATAAGGAGACGCGCGGGTTGGACGCGTGGAATGCCGGCTACCTGGAGGCGCCTCCGGTGGAAGGCGTACTGGACTCGGAGATAGTTAAGAGATTCATGGCCGTCGTCGAGGGATCCTTTGACAGTCGTTACGGCGGATTCGGGACTCAGCCCAAGTTCCCCTACGCCGAGGCCCTGGATTTCGCGCTCGAGATGTACGCGCGTACAGGGAGGGCCTCCCTCCTGGAAGTCGTGACGCGAACGCTGGACGGCATGGCTAGGGGCGGAATGTACGACCGCGTTATGGGGGGATTCTTCAGGTACTCCACGACCAGGGACTGGTCGGTACCCCACTTCGAGAAGATGCTCGAAGACAACGCCTGGCTCTTGCTCACGTACGCATCCGCATACAAGGTCACAGGCAGAGACTATTACCGTGGGATCTGCGTCGAGATCGTGGACTACCTCGATTCCACTCTGTGGCGGGAGAGGGGTGGCTATTACGGCAGCCAGGACGCGGACGAGGCATACTACGGGCTGTCGCTTGAGGAAAGACGAAAGAGGATTCCGCCCCGAATCGACCGCGCAATCTACGTGAACTGGAACGCGCGGATGGCGTCATCCCTCATCCGCGCGTCGAGATACCTTGGCGATCCGACCCTAATGGAGCGGGCCGAAACGATATTGGACGCGTTGCTCGATGAGGCTTACACGAAGGGCGAAGGGATGTGTCACTTCGTTGACGATGACGGCCCGCACGGGGGAGGCCTATTCGAGGACCAGATAGAGATGTGTGGCGCCCTGCTCGAAGACCCCTCCGGGGACGGTCGCTCTGTCGTCGCCCGCGATATCCTCGCGTATTGCCTGAAAAACTACTGGGATGAGCGGGGTGGGGGATTCTTCGATATTCCCACGGCCTCCCGAGGGGTCTTGAGGAATCCCGTGAAATCCCTGGAACAGAACTCGCGAGCCGCTGAAGTTCTGCGACGAGCCCATGGGATGGCGGATTGGATGCGGGGGCCGCGAGACCTCGACTCTACACGCGTGGAGGGATACGCTGACGCGGCGTTGAGATGCCTTAGAGCGTTTGCGGGCTCCTACGAAAAACACGGATTGTCGGCGGCACCTTACGCTGCCGCGGCCCTCCATTACCTTTATCCGGTGCGGGTTGAAGTGACCGGGGATCCTGAGGACGCTGGCACGCGGGACGCACTTCTGGCCCTGGCCTCAGGGTTCTTCCCTGGGGTGGACGTCCGCTATAGCGGAGCCCGGCCGGATGGCGCGCGCGGTCCTATGGTGCGGGCGTGCGCCGGGACGACGTGTTTACCGACGGCATGCACTATCAACGATGCCGTGCGCGTTGTAGGCGAGGCGTTACGCCTTTCGGAGTAATGTTCCCACCTGGATAGATCGTGGTATATTAAATGACACAAGTATATTTATAGACACAAGATCGATGATTCAGACGAGCGTGCGCTGCGGGATCCAGATAACCAACGGACCGTTGAGGGGGAGACACCGTGGGTCTGACAGTCCGCGAAGCTATGGCGCTCGAAGGGGTAGGCAACCTCGTTCTGGTGGCCGGAGAGGCGGGCCTCGACCGCTTGATTCAGCACGTTACGGTCCTGGAGGTTCCGGACGCCGAGAAGTGGCTCAAGGGCAATGAATTTCTCATAACGGCATTCTTTAACCTTAGAGGCGCCCTGTACGATCAGATGAACCTCATGGAAGCGGCCTCTCGCAAGGGATGCTCGGCGCTGGCCATACTGGCCCATCCCGAGGGATACAAAGACGATCTCCCACTGGCGTTGAAGATGAAGGCCGATCAGATCTCCTTGCCGCTGTTCAAGATGCCGGACGACGTGGCGTACATTGACGTCATATACCCGATATACCGTGAGATCGTCAACCGCCAGACGCGCCAACTGGAGTACGCGATGGATGCGC
>JAHDPS010000082.1 GCA_018434225.1 Bacillota bacterium | reverse complement strand
GTGCTCCACTCGCGCTCCGCCTTCGGAAGCGCACTCACAGGGCGCGAATGTCCCCTCCAGGACCATGATTATGTCGGCTATGGTAATCTCTTCAGGGGGTCTCCCCAGCATGTAGCCTCCGCGAGCCCCTCGGACGCTCTTGACCAGGCCCGCTTTCCTCAAAGGCCCCGCCAACTGTTCGAGGTAGTTCTCGGAAAGGCCCTGCGCCTGAGCGATGGATTTGAGCGAGACGGGCCTCTCGCACCCATCCAGAGCGAGCTGGTACATCGCTCGTACCCCGTACTTTCCCTTCGTTGAGAGCTTCAAACGCCTGCCCCCATTCCATACCGAACATCCCATACCGTAACCAGCCCAGTGGTCTTTCGCTCAGTGCTCCATGGCACAGCCGTCCTAAGATATAGTAGCCCTGCGCGCAGCGTTCCATGACGTCGCTCAATGCTACAGCCAATGCTACGGCGTCCTACTACCGTAGTCTTACGTGACCGTCCACTGTACCGGTGGTCCTGGGGCCGACTCTCATCCCAATTCCGAGTCCGGCACTAGGGTTTATCCAGTTTAGAACTTACCACGCGAGGAAGCGCATGTCAATCACCAGTACCAAGACTGTCATCGGACTGTGATATTGTCACCCTGTAAGCGGACTGAGAAAATGTCACCATGACGCCGCCATCGCCATGACGACTCTAGGTTACCCCTGATAGGCGAGCGATCAATCGAGCATAACGCCACGGAGCAAGTGCGCTGCACCAAGTGCGCGGCGCCGCGTCAGCCCCTGCCGCCCCGGCGGATACCGCCGGCAGGCCGTTCCTCCTCGCAGATGATCGCGACCCGTGACCACAGCATCAATTCCTTGCACGATCCATGCTCCACAACACGATTGTTCCCGCAATCCATGTCTCACAACAGCAATAGGGCGCGACCCGTGACTCACAGCATCAATTCCTTGCACGATCTATGCTCCACAGCAGCTATTGTTCCGGGATCCATGACCACAGCATCAATAGCCGTCAGAGCCATTGTTCCACAGCGACTGTGATCGTGGGGAGAAGCGCTCTTGGAGTGATTACGTCAACCCGGGACCAGAATAGGCAGGGGTCCGAGGGGCTATTCGCGCCGGCCTTCGACTTGCTTGGCCCCTTTGGCAGCGTTGGTGTTGGCGGCGTTGACGGGGCCAGCGGTGTTCGAGGCGCCGGGGTTTCTGAGCCGCGCCAGCCTATCGGTGATGGTACGCTCGAAGCCGTTGCCGGTAGGAACGTAGTACCTCCGCTCGGCCAGATCCCTGGGGAGGTACTGCTGGGGGACAAAATGGCCGGGATAATCGTGGGCGTATTTGTACCCCTTCCCGTGGCCGAGTTTGGCGGCCCCGGGATAATTTGAGTCGCGCAGATGCGCCGGGACCGGGGGAGTCCGCCTCTGCTCGACGTCGTCGACGGCGGCGTTGATGCCCGCATACACCGCGTTGGACTTGGGCGCGGTGGCCACGTAGACGGCTGCCTGGGCCAGGGGGATACGCGCCTCGGGGAATCCTACGAAATCAGCCGCATACGATGCGGCCGACGCCACAACGAGCGCCTGCGGGTCGGCCATCCCCACGTCCTCGGCGGCGCAGATGAGAATCCTCCTGGCGATGAACCTGGGCGGCTCACCGGCATATATCATCCTCGCGAGCCAGTATAGCGCTGCGTCGGGGTCGGAGCCCCTCATGCTCTTGATGAACGCCGAGGCGTGGTCGTAGTGCTGGTCGCCGCTCCTGTCGTAGGCGATCGCCCGTTTCTGGGTTGCATCCACGGCCGCCTCGAGAGTGACGTGAACCGCTCCCCCGGAATCCGGAGGAGTGGTCAAGACAGCGGTCTCCAGGGCGTTCAAGGCCGACCTGGCGTCGCCGTTGGCAACGGTCACGATGTGCGCTAGGGCGTCCTCGTCCAGCCTGACTCCGAACCTACCCAACCCGCGATCTGGGTCGATCGCGGCGCGCCGCAGGATCTCCGCGATCTGCTGCTCTGTGAGTGCGTTCAGTCGAAATATCCTGGTCCTCGACACGAGGGCCGAGTTGATCTCGAAGTAAGGGTTCTCGGTGGTGGCGCCGATGAGCGTTACGGTGCCGTCCTCCACCGCGGGGAGAAGCGCGTCCTGCTGGGCCTTGTTGAAGCGATGGACCTCGTCCACGAACAGTATCGTCTTCTGCCCGTAGTCCCGCCGCGACCTGGCCTCCTCAATCGCCTTCTTGAGGTCCGCCACGCCCGACGTCACCGCGCTGAGCTGGGTGAAGTGGGACTTCGTGGTGTTGGCGATCACCATCGCCAGCGTGGTCTTGCCCGTCCCCGCCGGTCCCCACAGGATCATGGAAGGGACTCTGTCCTCCTCGATCGCCCTCCTGAGGAGCCGCCCGGGACCGACGATGTCCTCCTGACCCACGAATTCGTCCAGGCTCGTGGGTCTCATCCGCTTCGCGAGCGGCGCGCCCCTGTCCACCATCCCGGCGACATCGGGCGCGCCCCGCTCGCCGGTCGCGTCAAACAGGCTCACTGCCTACCTCCGGCTATCCTCCTTACCACCTTGACCGCCTCCAGTACGTCCTCCCTGGTGACGTCCTTATGGGTCACGAACCTCACCTTCATTGGGTCGCTCGGATTGAATTTCACGCCGTATTCGAGGCCCGCCAGCGAGAACTGATCGGCGGTCATTCCCGTCCCGCTGACATCAACGAACACCATGTTCGTCTGGACCGTATTCATGTCTATCCTGAGGCCCCTGACCTCCGCCAGGTTCTCCGCCAGAAGGCGCGCGTTTTCGTGGTCCTCGGCGAGCCTGTCCACCATCTTCTCGAGAGCCACAATGCCCGCCGCCGCGATGATACCCGCCTGCCTCATGCCTCCGCCCATCATTTTCCGATTCTTGCGGGCCCTGTCGATCCAATCCTTCGAGCCGACGATTACCGAGCCGATGGGGGCGGCCAGGCTCTTGGAAAGGCAGAATTGCACGGAATCGGTCCACGCGGCTATCTCCTTGGCATCCACGCCCAGCGCGACGGCGGCGTTGAACACCCTTGCCCCGTCCAGGTGAACGGCCATACCGTGGCGCTTCGCAACCCCGTACAACTCCCGCATTCGCTGCACCGGCGTCACGGTGCCGCCCGCGCGGTTATGCGTATTCTCGAGGCAGAGAAGGCTCGTCCTGGGCGCGTGTATGTCGTTCTCCCTGATCGCCGCCTCGACGCCTGATGGGTTGAGAACCCCGCCCGCGCCGGGGACCTGCCGGATTTGCGCTCCGGAAAACACCGCCGTCGCCCCAACCTCGTACATGAAGATGTGGGAGTCGCTCTCGACGATGATCTCGTCGCCCCTCTGGGTGTGTGTCATGATCGCGACCTGGTTTCCCATGGTCCCCGTGGCCACAAACAGGCCCGCCTCTTTGCCGAGTCTCCGGGCGGCGAGCGCCTCCAATCTGTTTACGGTGGGATCCTCCCCGTAGACGTCGTCCCCAACCTCCGCCTCGGCCATGACCCTGCGCATCTCAGGGGTGGGTTTCGTGACCGTATCGGACCTCAGGTCTATCTCGTGTGGCATTGACTCCTCCCCCTTCTTTGCGACCCCACCTGGGCAATTCCGTCCAGGCAAAAAGCACCGCCTTTCACAGCAAGGCGGCCCAACGATTAGCGCTCTATTTCAGCAGGCTGTCTACCTTCTCCTTCAGTTCGTGCTTCTGAATGAAGCCTACGACGCGGTCCACCTGTTTCCCGCCCTTGAACATGATCAACGTCGGGATGCTCATGACTCCGAATCTGGATGCCGTCGCGCCGTTCTCATCCACGTTCAGTTTGCCGACTGTCAGTTTGCCCGAGTATTCCGCGGCGACGGCCTCGACCACGGGACCTACCATCCTGCACGGCCCGCACCATGGGGCCCAGAAATCGACGAGCACGGGACCTGGGCTGTTGAGCACCTGCTCGCCGAAGTTTGCGTCGGTGAGTTTAACCACGCTATCGCCTGCCAACGCGCCTTCCTCCTTTTGATGCTTCTGTTTGGTGTTTCCGTTCGATGCTTACGTTGCCGATACGAATCGACTGTGTATCGACTGAAACTATTCTGCAAACGCAACCGCCCCCTGTAAAGTATAC
>JAHDPS010000218.1 GCA_018434225.1 Bacillota bacterium | reverse complement strand
GCGTCCGGCGCCGTCACTTCCGCGCCGGTGAAATGGGAGTACCCTGGTGCCGCGTTGATACAGGTGGAAGACACGCTCGCGGCGCTCGGTCGGCTCGCCGCGGCGCACCGGCTCCGGTTCAAGGGGCGAGTGGTCGGGGTTACCGGCAGCGTGGGCAAGACGACCGCCAAGGACATGATCGCCGCCGTGCTCTCAGTGCGGTTGAACGTATTGAAGAACCAGGGCAACATGAATACCGAGATAGGCGTGCCCTTATCGGTACTGAATCTCTCCCCCGAATACGACGCCGGTGTCTTCGAGCTCGCGATGCGATTGAAGGGCGAAATATCGTATCTCGCCGGTATAGTCAGGCCCCAGGTCGGGGTCATTACGAATATCAGCGAGACCCACCTCGAGCGGCTCGGGACCAGGGAGAACATAGCGCTTGCGAAGGCGGAACTTCTGGAGGCGCTGCCCCACGACGGGCTGGCGGTTCTCAACGGCGATAATGAGTGGATCCAGCGCATACTGCCTATGGCGCGGTGCAGGGCGGTCCTGTACGGTATTGAGGCGGGCGCGGGGTCGCCGGCCGGGCAGCGTCCGGAGGTGACGGCCTCGGACGTGGCCGTTAACGGTGACGGCACCAGATTCGTCCTGCGCTCGGGGGGGCGCTCCATCCCCTGCTTCATACCAATTCCAGGCGGGCATCACGTCTACAACGCCCTCGCCGCCGCCTGTGTGGGCCTGAACTTCGGCCTGGAACTCGAGGAGATCGCCGGTGGCCTCGGGGGCTTCCGACCGTCGGGTATGCGATCTGAATCCATCGACGCCCACGGGGTGAGGTTCATCAACGACGCGTACAACGCCAGCCCGGTTTCGACGAAGGCGGCGCTCTCGGTGCTTTCGAGAGTGGCGCGGGGCCGCGCGGTGGCCGTCCTCGGGGATATGCTCGAATTGGGGGAGTATACGTTTGCGGGCCACAGGGAGACGGGCGAGACGGCGGCCGCCGAGGGGATAGACGTGCTCGTCGCGGTGGGGCGGCTGGCCCGGGAGATCGCCGCTGGGGCGCTGGCCGCCGGGATGCCCGCGGACCGCGTCCACCGGGTCGAAACCAACCGGGAGGCGATCGATCTGCTAAAAACGATGTTGAAGCCGGGGGACACGGTATTGGTCAAGGGCTCGCGGGGTGTCCGCATGGAAGAGATACTCGATGCCCTCCTGGAGGACGGATCGTGAAATACGCGTTCGCTTGCGGACTATCGCTCTTCGTGTCGCTGATCCTGGGACCGCTGGTGATACCCGCCCTCCGGGGGCTCAATCTCGGGCAGAGGGTCCGCTCGGACGGTCCAGCGGGGCATCTGTCAAAGGCAGGAACGCCGACCATGGGGGGGCTGGTGTTCCTCGCGGCTATGCTCGCGCCGGTGCTCGCGCTGTTTCCGCCCGGGTCCACGGACGGGGCCACGCCCCCGGTCTGGCTGGCGATGGGAACCACCCTTGGGTTCGCCGCCGTCGGGTTCGCGGACGATTTTTTGAAGGTGGCCCTGGGGCGCTCGCTTGGCATAAGGGGTCGAGACAAACTCTTCGGCCAGGTGATCCTGGGCCTGTTGCTCGGTTGGGGCGCGGTCCACTGGGCGGGGGTCGGCACGACGGTCGCGGTGCCGTTTTGGGGCCGGATCGATCTGGGTCATCTGTACGTACCGTTCGTGGCGTTAATGGCGACCGGCGCGTCGAACGCCGTGAACCTCACGGATGGGTTGGACGGCCTGGCGGCCGGTTCGTGCGCGATCACGTTCGGGGCGTTCGCCGTCATTTCCATTGTCGACGGTAACGACGGAATGGCGGTGTTTTCCCTGGCCGCGATGGGCGCTCTCGTCGGTTTTCTCGGATACAATCTGCACCCTGCCAGGGTGTTCATGGGAGACACCGGTTCCCTCGCCCTTGGCTGCGGGCTCGCGGCGGCGGCGACTCTGACGAAGACGGAGGTCTTGTTGGCGATACTCGGCGGTCTATACGTGATCGAAGCGCTTTCAGTCATTGTACAGGTTGTGTCGTTCCAGACAACGGGCAGGCGCGTATTCAGGATGAGCCCCATTCACCATCATTTCGAGCTCATCGGCTGGTCGGAGGATATCGTGGTATCTCGCTTCTGGGCGGCGTCGCTCGCTTTCGCTCTCTTGGGATTGACCTGTTTCGCGGTAATCCGGGGGTAATGCTATTGAGTAGGCGTAGAAAGCCATCGGACTCCATTATAATGTTTTCCGCCACAACGCTCCTCGCCATAGGCGTTGTCATGGTTTTCAGCTCGAGCTCTGTCAGGGCTCTGCAGGATTACGGAGATGCCTACTACTTCCTTAAGAAGCAGCTGATGTGGAGCGCCATCGCCGCATTCGGCATGGCTCTCGCCTCGGGTGTGGATTACTGGCAGTACCGTCGGCTGATTGCGCCCGCGTTCGCGATGAATATCTTGCTCCTTGTCCTTGTGCTCATCCCCGGCGTCGGGATCGTTTCGCACGGGGCGAGGAGGTCGCTCGGCGTGGGCCCGCTGACGATGAACCCCGCGGAGGTAATGAAGATCACCTGGATCCTGTTCCTGTCAACCTACTTATCGGCGAACAGGGAGAAACTGCGCCTGTTCTTCAGTGGCCTATGCCCGTACCTGGTGGGCGCGGGAGCGATATTCGTGTTGGTGTACAAGGAACCGGACCTGGGCACTGCCCTTGCCATCGCGGGCACAACATTCGTGGTGCTGTTTTCCGCGGGGGCGAGACTATTTCACCTGACGGGCCTCGCCCTTGCCTCGATTCCAGCGTTCCTGTGGGCGGCGATGAGTGAAGAGTATAGGCGGGCGAGGTTGTTCGCTTTCCTAGACCCGTGGGCGGATCCGATGAAGTCGGGCTACCACATAATCCAGTCGCTGTATGCCCTCGGGTCCGGCGGCCTGTTCGGCATGGGCCTGGGGAGCGGCAGGCAGAAGATGCTGTTCCTGCCGGAGGCGCACACCGACTTCATTTTTGCGGTTCTCGGTGAGGAAATGGGATTCGTCGGGGCGCTCGCCGTGCTGTCGCTGTTCTTCCTTCTCGCGTGGAGGGGTTACCGCGTGGCGATGAACGCGCCGGACGCGATGAGTTGCATCATGGCGACGGGCATCACGACGATGATCGCGCTCCAGGCCATCATCAACATAGGCGTTGTCACCGCTTCCATGCCGATCACGGGCATCCCCCTGCCGTTCGTCAGTTACGGTGGGTCGTCGCTGGTGTTCACGATGGCGGGGGTGGGCATTCTCTTGAATATTTCCAGGTACACGACGGAGTGAAAACGATGAGGATAGCGCTCACGGGGGGAGGCACGGGGGGCCACATATATCCCGCGCTCGCGGTCGCAGGCGCGCTCAGGGCCATCGACCCCGGGATAATCATAACTTACGTGGGGACAAGCGGTGGTTTGGAGGCCGACCTGGTCGGCGGTCGCGGTATCGACTTCCGGGCGGTATCCTCTCGCGGGATAATGGGGAAGAGTCCGGGCGCCGCTGTGGCGGGCGCCGCGAGCGCGGCGCGAGGTGTTTTCGAGGCCGTGTCGCTGTTGCGCCGCATTCGACCCGCCGCCGTGCTCGGCACGGGGGGATATGTTTCCGGCCCGGTGGTCCTAGCTGCGGCTATCCTGGGGATACCCAGGGCCATCCAGGAGCAGAACGCCATACCCGGCTTCACGAACCGCGTCCTCGGAGTGGTCGCGAATAGGGTGTTCGCGGCGTTCGACGGGACGAGCGGCTTTCCCGCGTCAAAGGTGGTCGTCACGGGGAATCCCGTGCGGGAAGAAATCCTGCGCGCACAGCGAGGGGATTCAGCCAGGAGCCTGGGCCTGGACCCGGGGGCGCGCACCCTGCTGATATTCGGAGGGAGTCGCGGGGCCAAGAGCATCGTAAGTGCCGGAGTAAGGCTGATCTCGCGCGGCCTCGGCGAGGGCACGCAGATAATCTTCGTTACGGGCACGGAGTACCGCGATTTCGCGGCGCGTTCTCTGAAGTCCGCTGGAATCTATCCCGGCCGGGCTGGAAATACTATCCTTATTCCATACATGCACGATATAGAAGCGGCGCTGGCCTGTTCCGACCTGGTGCTATGCAGAGCGGGTGGGATGGCCGTGGCGGAGGTCGCCGCGCGCGGTTTGGCGGCCATCCTGGTTCCATCGCCCAACGTGGCGAACAACCACCAGGAATACAACGCGAGGGCATTCGCCAGGAGCGGCGCGGCAGTGGTCGTCAGAGAAGGGCCGGACTTCGAGGACAGGATCCTCGATGAGGTGACATCTTTGTGGAACGATAAAAGGCGCCTCGACTCGATGAAGGCGGCGGCCCGCGCCGCCGGGAGGCCCCGCGCGGCCGTGGAAATCGCCAAAGGGCTGCTCGCGATCTCGCGGTGATCGCCGTGTGGCATGAGTGTTCAGGCGGGCATAGTATGGGGATGGGCGCAGAGCGTTTGGAGGGGCAATGATGACCCACGTACATTTCGTAGCAATTGGCGGAGCAGGTATGAGCGGAATAGCGAAGGTATTGCTCGAGATGGGACACACGGTCTCGGGTTCGGATCTGAGGTCGTCCGACGGCACCAGGCGGCTGGAAAGCATGGGCGCATCGGTTTACATCGGGCATCAGGCGAGTAACGTGGTAGAACCCGACGTCGTCGTCGTATCGTCGGCGGTACCGGACGATAATGAGGAGATTCGCGAGGCCAGGGCGCGCAACATACCGGTAATCCACAGGGGCGAGATGCTGGCTCGCCTGATGGAAGGACGCAAGGGGATCTCGATCGCGGGGACCCACGGCAAAACCACCACCACGTCAATGATAGCGATGGCCCTCGAGAAGGGCGGTCTGGACCCCACAGTGCTCGTCGGGGGTGAGGTGGCGGATTTCGGGGGCAACGCGAAGCTCGGTGGAGGCGAGTACCTTGTGACGGAGGCGGACGAGAGCGACGGCTCGTTCCTGAGGCTCAGGCCCAACGTGGCCGTGGTGACGAACATCGACGACGACCACCTGGATCACTACGGCTCCATTGGGAACATCATGGACGCATTCAGCGAATACATACGCGGGGTGCGGGACTCGGGACTGAGGGTGCTGTGCTTCGACGACCAGCGCATTCGCGCGATTTCGTCCGAAGGCTGCCACAGCCGCCTGGTATCGTACGGACTCGCCGGGGACTGGGATTACCGGGCCGCGAATGTATCCCTTAAATCGTGGGCCTCGTCGTTTGAAGTGTTCCACCACGGCCGCAAGGTGGGCGTGATGGAACTTCAAATCCCGGGCGTCCACAACGTGGTCAACAGCCTCGCGGCCGCGGCGGTCGGCATGGAGATCGGCCTCGATTTCGATACAATCAGGGAGGCCCTTTCGTATTTCCGGGGGGTCCAGAGGAGGCTGCAACTCATTGGGGTCAGTGGGGGCGTCCGCGTGATCGACGACTACGCCCACCACCCAACCGAGATACTCGCCACGTTGAGGGCGGTCCGCCAATCGGCCGAAGGAAGGATAATATGCGTCTTCCAGCCCCATCGGTTCTCGAGGACGCGCCTGTTGCGGGATGAGTTCGGCCCGGCGCTGGAGCTCGCGGACGAAGTAATAGTGATGGATATCTACCCCGGCCCCGGAGAGAAACCCATCGAGGGAGTGACTTCGGAGGTTATCATATCCTCCATGCTGCGACTCCAGGGGAAGCGAGGCAGATACATACGTGACCGGGAGGAAGTGGCGCGGACGGCCGCGCGGATTGCCATGCCCGGCGACACCGTAATCACAGTGGGCGCGGGCGACGTGTGGAAGTTGGGAGACAGGTTGCTTGAACTTCTGGACACGGACACCGGCGCCGCGCGGGGACATGCCCATCCGTGACCACATGTCCGGATCTAAAGCGTCGCCGGAGGCGGGGGAGCATGGAGAAATACGTCATCACCGGAAGGCGGAAGCTGTCCGGGACGATTAGGATGAGCGGCGCGAAAAACGCGGTTCTGCCCATGCTGGCGTCGACGGTGCTGGCGGGCGAGCCCTGCCGCATCATCGACTCACCGCGTCTCAGAGATGTCCAGGTGATGTCGGATATCCTCAGCCAGCTCGGCTCCGTGGTGAGGCGTTATGAAACGGACGACGGCAGGAAGGCTCTCCTGGTCGACACGACGTCCATGGCGGAATACGAGGTCCCGGAGCCGCTCATGAGGGAGATGAGATCCTCCATATTCCTCATGGGACCCCTTCTCGGGCGTTTCGGCAAGGTCAGGCTGTCCTACCCGGGGGGGTGCGCGATTGGGCCGAGACCCATCGACCTTCATCTCAGGGGCTTGCGTAGCCTCGGCGCCGTAATACGGGAGATGCACGGGTACATTCTGGCGGAGGCCAGGGATCTCAAGGGGAGCGAGATTCACCTGGACTTTCCGAGCGTGGGCGCGACGGAAAACATCATGATGGCCGCCGTTCTCGCTACGGGATCCACCGCTATCCGCAACGCCGCCAAGGAGCCCGAGATCATCGACATGCAGAACTTTTTGAACGGCATGGGGGCGAGGATAAGGGGAGCCGGCACGGACGTGATCAGAATAGACGGGGTGAAACGGCTTTCCGGGGTGGATTACCACGTTATACCGGACAGGATCGAGACGGGGACATTCATGATTGCCGCCGCGATGACCGGTGGCGAGGTGTGTATCGAGAACTGCATACCCGAGCACGTCGAATCGGTCACGGCTAAGCTGCGGGAGGTCGGGGCGGAGATAAAGGAGGAAAAGGACAGAATCCTGGTACGGGGACCTTCCAGGCCGAGGGCGGTGGATTTCAAGACGCTGCCGTATCCGGGTTTCCCTACCGACATGCAGCCCCAGGCCATGGCCCTAATGTGCGTCGCCGACGGGATTAGTGTGATAACGGAGACCATTTTCGAAAGCAGGTTCAACCAGGCGGAGGAACTGAGACGCATGGGCGCCGGGATCAAGATCGAGGGTCGAACCGCCGTCGTCAGGGGTGTCGAAACCCTATTCGGTGCCACGGTTGAAGCGTACGATCTAAGGGGGGGAGCGTCCCTTACCCTCGCCGGTCTCGCGGCGGAAGGGATCACGACGATCGAGGGCGTCCAGCACATGGATAGGGGATACGACGGCCTCGACCGGAAGCTCGCCGCGCTCGGCGCCTGCATAGAGAGGATTCGCGAAGACCGCTGACACCCGGACGCGACAGTGCTAGAATGTGCTGGAGTGAAGGCGGTGTTCTATTGTCCAAAGGAGTAAAGGTCGTGCTAATCACGACGTGGGTCCTGGCGATGGCGGGAGCCGGATACGCGCTCCTCAACTCCCCGTTTTTTTCCGTGAAGAGTGTACAAGTCCTCGGGTGCGCCCGGGTGCACCCAGATGAGGTCGTGGCCGCCTCCGGCATTTCCGAGGGGAGTAACATCTTCTCCGTGGCCCTGGGGGAAGCCGCTGAGAGGGTGGCGGCCATCCCGTGGGTTCAATCGGCCACCTGCATGAGGCGATTTCCCAGCACGATCGAGATATCGGTGGTGGAACGGAAACCAGCCGCCGTCACGCCGCACCACAATTCGTTCGTCGTCCTGGATAGCGAGGGTTGGGCCATCGAGATTCGCAACGCGCCGGGAGGGTTACCCCTGGTCACTGTAGAACCCCTACAAGACATGCGTGTGGGCGAACAGGTCGATTCCCAGGCCCTCAGATGGGCCATATCGTGCGCGCTCGCGTTCGGCCCCAGGTCCAACGAGGTCGCCGAGGTACACGCGGACGAGAGAAGTCATCTGACGGTATACATGGCGGGCGGTCTCCGGGCGATGCTCGGACAGGCTGATTCCACTCTCGAGAAGAAGGTCGGTCTATTGGTGGGGATCATAAACGACATTAGACGGAACGGCGTCGAGGCTGAGTACGTCGATCTAAGATATGAAAAGCCGGTTGTAAAAACCAGGCCCGGGGTTCAGCCCGGCAAGGCGTCCGGGGGTGTTTCTTAATGCACAAGAGTAGCCAGATCGCCATAGCGCTGGTGTGCGTAATCCTTGGGATGATGGTGTCGCTTCAGCTAAAGGTGCAGCAGTCTGTGGCGGCCAATCCGGCGTTCCAGAGGTCGGAGGACCTCGCGCGCCGCCTCAAGGACGCCGAGAAAGAGAGGGACAACCTGCAGAAGGAGGTCTCAGAGCTGCGCGCTAAGATGGCAGGGATGGCGGAGGGAAGGAACGTCATAGCCAGCCTCACGGACGCCCTGCAAGCCTCGCAGATGGCCGCCGGACTTGTCGCGGTGGAGGGCCCCGGGGTAACGGTGTCCATGGACGATTCGCGCAGGCCGAGCAAGCCGGGCGAGGACCCCAACGCCTACATCATACACGACGACGACATACTGAGCGTCGTGAACGAGCTGCTGGCTGCCGGCGCGGACGCGGTGTCCATAAACGATCAGAGGCTGGTGGCCAATACCGAGATCAGGTGCGTGGGCCCGACGATCTCGATAAACGGTGTACGCGTCGCGCCCCCCATCACTATCAAGGCGATAGGAGATCCTCAGACTCTGGAGGCGGGACTGCGTACCAGGGGCGGCATCATCGACAATCTGGCCCTGTGGGGCATCGAGGTCAACGTGAAACGCGAACAGCGGTTCGAGATCCCGGCGTTCAAGGGCAGCACCAAGTTAAGGTACGCGCAGCCTGTGAAAAAGGGTGAGTGAGATGTGGGTGATAGTGACGGGCCTAATCATCGGCCTGGTTGTGGGATACAACATACCGCTCAAGGTGCCCCTGTTCTACGCGCGCTACATGTCCGTCGCCTTCCTGGCGGCGCTGGACTCGGTGTTCGGCGGCCTCCGTGCGGGCCTCGAAGGCACATACGATGTCTCTGTTTTCGTTACGGGCTTCATGGCGAATTCGCTCCTCGCCGCGCTCCTCACATATATCGGGGACCGCCTCGGCGTGGAACTCTATTATGCGGCCCTGTTCGCCTTCGGCTACAGGATATTCATAAACCTGGGCGTGATCAGGCGATTGTATCTGAGGCGATG
>JAHDPS010000116.1 GCA_018434225.1 Bacillota bacterium | reverse complement strand
TGTTGCAGCGTCTGACCCTACGAAGAGGGGACTGAAAGATCGCAACTGGGGTGTCTAGGCACTCCACTTTTCGAGTTGCTGTCATCGCCGGAGTTAAAATGACCAATTCCAGAGCGCCGAGTACTTTGCCCTGACATTGCTCGGGCTGAGCTGCGTCACCAGTATTGGTGCGAAGAATCAAGGCAAGGCCATCCTTGCGGCCTTACTGGGTTTACTGATATCCACGGTCGGACTGGATCCCATCAACGGTATCGAGAGATTCACTTTCAAGAAGAGTTTCTTGATGAATGGGATCGATTTTATCCCTGTGATCATAGGGAGTTTTGCCTTGGCCGAGGTCTATAACAATCTGGAGAACGCCGATCGAAGAGAGGACGGTCTAGTGGATCAGAAGGTGTCCTTGGAAATACTCAGGTTCAAAGACATGCTCAAGATGTGGGCCACATTCATCAGATCGTCCGTCATCGGCACCATCATCGGGATCATCCCCGCGGCAGGGGGCTCCATTGCTTCTTTGGTCAGTTACGGAATCGCGGTCAGATCTGACAAGGAACCGGAGCGATTCGGGAAGGGGGCCTTTGAAGGTGTAATAGCTCCGGAGAGTGCCAATAATGCGGCTGTCGGCGGCGCCATGGTGCCGACACTGGTATTGGGAATCCCCGGGAGTCCAACAACGGCAGTAATCATGACTGTGTTCCTGTTGCACGGATTGAGGCCCGGGCCGCTTTTGCTCAGGGAACAGCCGATCCTGCTGTATTCAATATTCATCGGGATAATTATCGCCTCGGCGCTGCTTTTTCTTTTGGGGAGATACATCGCGAGGGAGTTTGCCCGCGTCCTAAAACTGCCTTATCCCCTGTTGGCCACTTTAATCATCGTGCTGGGGACAGTGGGAGCCTACTCCCTCAAGAACAGCTACTATGATGTCTTGATCATGCTCATCTTCAGCGTCGTAGGCTATTTGTTCAACAAGTTCCATTATTCAACGGCTTCTTTCGTGCTGGGATTGATCTTGGGCGGTCTCGCCGAGAATTCCCTGCGCCAGCAATTAATCATCAATGACGGAAGCTGGATGGGTTTTATCACCAGGCCCATCTCCTGTATTGTGATAGTTTTGGCCGTCGGCGCGTTTCTGAGTCCGTTGTTGGGTGCCTGGCGCGAGAAGATCAAGCGTTCAAAGACGATTTCAGCCTGAGGATTCCTGCAATAGGATTCCTCAATCAGGAACAGCAGTAGATGCGTACTGGAATGACAGAATGACCACCAGCGCTGAGCAGGTGAACTGAGCAGGTGGTCATTCTTTGCGTGAGCCCGATCTAGCACCTCTCATAGTCCTTGCCAAGATATTCGCCGACGAGTCTCATCGCGCAGTACTCGCCACACATACTGCACTCGCGCAGTCCCTCGGGATTGCGCTCGCGGCGGTACGTTGCGGCCTTCTCGGGGTCTATGGCGAGGTCTATCTGCTTGTGCCAGTCCAGGGCCTTTCGGGCTCTCGCCATCTCCAGGTCCCACTCGCGGGTGCCCTTGACGCCTTTGGCCAGGTCCGCCGCATGGCCCGCGATTCGCGCCGCCATCACCCCATCCCACACGTCCCGGGAAGAGGGGAGACCCAGGTGCTCGGATGGGGTGACGTAACACAGGAAATCGGCCCCGGCGGCCGCGGCGATGGCGCCCCCTATGGCCGAGGTGATGTGGTCGTAACCCGGGGCGATATCCGTCACCAGGGGTCCCAGGACATAGAACGGTGCCCCGTGGCACACCCGCTTCTGAACGCGAACGTTCGCCTCGATCTGATCGAGGGGTACGTGCCCCGGTCCCTCGACCATCACCTGCACCCCTGCGTTCCAGGCCCTTTCGACCAGCTCGCCGAGGGTGAGGAGTTCCCGCACCTGGGCCCTGTCGGTGGCGTCCGCGACGCACCCCGGCCTGAGACCGTCTCCCAGGCTCAAGGTGACATCGTATTCTCGCGCGATGTCCAGGAGCCTGTCGTATTGCTCGTAAAGTGGGTTCTCCTTCCCGTGATGAAGCATCCACCCGGTGACGAAAGCCCCTCCACGGCTCACGATGTCGG
The DNA here is from genome assembly GCA_018434225.1 of Bacillota bacterium. Taxonomy (GTDB): domain Bacteria; phylum Bacillota; class Sulfobacillia; order JABLXB01; family JABLXB01; genus SM1-B181. The sequence goes on along the minus strand of JAHDPS010000116.1, from coordinate 376 downwards.
TGACGCGGCCCTCCCCTCTGAGACATTTCAACGCGGAGAGAGTGACGCCGCAGTGGACGGTCATGAAATCTACGCCGTCAGCGGCCTGGCGCTCGATCACCTCGAATAGGCCGTCCGCGGTCATGTCGACAACGGCCCCTCGGAGTTCCCGGGCCTCCACGGCGGCCTGGTATATTGGGACGGTCCCTACCGGCGCCATCGACTGATCCAGGATCGCCCTGCGAGTCCTGTCGACGTCCGCCGGACGGCCGGTGGAAAGGTCCATCACAGCGTCCGCCCCCGCCCGGAGCGCAGTATCCAGTTTGGCGATCTCTTTCCCAGTGTCGGGGAGATCCGCGGATGTCCCGATGTTCGCGTTCACCTTTGTCCTGAGGCC
>JAHDPS010000313.1 GCA_018434225.1 Bacillota bacterium | reverse complement strand
TCGGGGTTGAAACCCAATTCCGCGGGCAACGCGTACTGACCGGACAACGCCACGGCCTGTCCCTCGTAAACCTGCTTGATGATGGAATCAACATCCACTGCATGGTTCAATGCTACTCGGACCCGCTTATCGAGGAGTGGCTCGCCCCCTCGCATCTCTGCGTTATACATGACGAGGAACTTCCGCAGCGATGGGATCGAGTGTACGGTTACGCCCTCGGCCTTCTCAAGACGTTTGGCCGTCGTGAATGAGAGGTAGTAAGCAATATCGGCCTCCCCAACCTGAACAGCCGATGCCCTTGATAGCTCCTCCGGTATTATTCGGAAGATCACCTTGTCAAACGGGACGGCACCCCGCCAGTAATTAGGGTTCTTGTCAAAGGAGACCTGGTTGCCGGGCTCGTGCTTGGCTAGGATGTACGGCCCGCTCCCGATGGGGGCCTTTGCAAAACCGTCGGCTCCGACCTCTGAGTAGTACTTCGGGGGAACCACGTAGCCGTAGCGCCCCAAGATCGTCAGGAAGGTCGGAACTATGTCGGGTGTCTTGATAACGAGGGTTGTGTCGTTTAGAATCTCGAATGTGCTGCCCTTCAGAGGCTGCGAGGCCTGCGCCATGACAGGCTGTTCCATCCATGCCTGGATGCTGAATTTCACGGCCTCCGCGTTCAGAGGTTCTCCGTTGGAGAACTTTACGTTCTTCTTGAGGGTCAATTTGATCGTTTTTGGGTCTATGTACTCCCAAGATTCGAGTAGCCAAGGCTTGACATCCATTGTCTTTGCTTCGAAGACGGCGAGTTTCTCCACCGCCGCCAGAATCACGGATTCCGCGCCGGCCATGGTAGTCATCATTGGATTGAGCGTCTCGGGATCAACATTGTGCGCTATAGTAAGAACCTTGGGTGAGCTTGCCGGCTTTCCCGCACAGGCGCTAAGGCTGATGATCAGAAGGCCGACGACAATCCAGAGGAACCCCCTCCGCATCCTCCATACCTCCTAATGTTAGTACACCTGTCTCGACGTCAACTGTGATGCATCCGCTCAACAATGCTCCTAAGATATGCGGCCGTCTCTTCAGCGCGAAGACTTGAACTGCTGTTCATCAGGTTCTCCCTTATGCGCCCTATATGACGTTTCACGATTTCCTTGGCCCTTTCCACCTCCTTAGCACGAATCGCCTGCACCAGCTCATAGTGATCGATATAAGACGACTCTTCCCTCTCCCTGGAAGGCGGGGAAGATACGATGAGAGAGCGCATTCGTTCATGAAGCTGCTCGGCGACCTCACCCAGTATTGCATTGCCCGCCAATGAGATGATGGAGGCATGAAACCCCCACCCCTCCTTCTTCCATGACAACAACTCTCCAGCGTCCAGTTGCCGTCGTCCCTTATCGAGTAGGTTGGACAATTGTCGCAGGCTCTCTTCTGAGGCTCTCTCGCAGGCCATTTCCACCGAAGCAGTCTCCAGGATCTGCCTAACCTCCACGATCTCGAGAGCCCTATCCAAAGACATAGGTCGAACTCGTATACCGTATCTGCCTGGAATCCTCTCGAACAGGCCAATCCCCTGCAACCTGGTTATTGCCTCACGAACAGGGGTCCTACTGACGCCTAGTTCCTCCGCGAGTCTCGTCTCGGACAGAATCTCGCCCGGTCGAAACACGCCATTGTGGACCGCAACCTCCAAATAATGGGCCACATGCTGGGCCATCGATCTATCGGTTTGAATATCCAACCCTCCGTAATTAGTATACTGATTTTGTATACTAAATCCAATATACGCTCCCAATACGTGTATTCCTCCATACTGTCTAACTAAAAAATCATCTCCGATACCGCCGCTGTGTTTGCTAACGTATAGATGAGCCAAATGTGAGCCTAGGGCACGTGGCTTCTCGTTTGGGTGTGCTCTCTGCCGGCCAGGGGCAGGCAACAGTTCGCGAATGGCACCGCTTCGTCCATCGTTTAGCGCTCTCCGCTGCTTATGGGCGAACAGAATGATTTCATAGTCGTGGGCATAGTCTCCCAGTGGCCTGGTAGTCAGCATTTCTAATCCGCAAATTCACGCAAGGGGTATTGTTAAGGGTCGAGGTAGTCTGTCCATATACATCGCGGAATGCCTACCTTATTTGCTCGACAGTGCCCGCTTTCCGCACCACTCCGATGGACGGGAAGTCCCGCAGTTCTTCTACGGAGAGTATCGTAGAAGCCACGGATCTCTGCCTCTATATGCCTGTGAATGCCGATACGCAGTCTGCGAGGGATTCCTGCCAGGGCCGCATCCGCAAGCCGAATGTCTCTTCGAGGCAGACGCTTCCGAGCACTGTGTACCTCGGGCGCCTCGCATTGCGCCGTAAGTCGGCGGACGCCCTCTCCTCGACGAGGCCGGAGTCGAAGCCCGCGATGGCGAACGCCTCTTTAATGAGTCCGGCCCTCGAGCATGACCCCGAGTTGGCGACGTGATAGACCCCGAAGTATTCGGTCGCGAGCATTGAGGACAAAGCGTGCGCCATATCTACCGTATAGCAGGCGGAGGATACCTGGTCCATCGTTGCGACCGTCGGCCGGCCGTCGCGCGCGTTCTGGAACGCCCTGATCAGCGCGTTCTCATCCTCTCTGCCCCTCTGTCCGATGCCGAACAGGAGTGGAGCCCTGACTATGAAGTATCTGCGGGACAACGAGGCGACAACCTGTTCCCCGGCGGCCTTTGTTTTCCCGTAGACATTGCATGGGGCCGGCGCGTCAAACTCGATATACGGCCCCATATTCTCCCCGTCAAACACGGCATCGGAACTGATGTACGCGAGGACGCTGTCCGCCTGCATAGCGCCCAGGCAGACGTTCCGCGTACCCAGGACGTTCACACGGTATGCCTTGCCTGGGTCGGCCTCGCAGCCGTCTATGTCCCGCCATGCGGCCGAGTGAACGATGACATCGGGCTTCAGATCCCTGATGAATTCCACTGTCTTGCGGGTGTCCGCTAGATCGAGTTCCTTCCGTCCCGCCAAAGAGCGGACATCCAATGTCTTCTTGAACTCCCGGGCGAGGTCCCCGCCGAGGAGCCCGGAGCCGCCGGTCACCAGAACCAGCATTGGCCATCACTCCATAACGATGTCTTCATAACGCAATCTCAATGTCACGACTGGATCTCACGACTCGGTCCCACGATCACATGCCCGCCAGATCTACTCCCAGTGAGATGAACTCGCTCTTGAGCCTGGCCTTGATCGTATCGCTCACGGGCTGGAACGGCGGGCGCGTTCGTCCGGAGGGAATGCCCCTCAGTTCGAGCACGGCATGAATGACGGAAATAGTCGGCCCCAGGTGCATGACGTCTCTGAGCGCAAGCACCAACTGTTGCTGCCTGCCCGCCTCCTCGAACGCCCCTTTCCCGCAGAGCGACATCAACTTGGATACGGGCTCAGGCAGCGCGTTGGCCAGCCCCGAAACACAAGCCCGCGAGCCGCACAGCCACGCCGGCAATGCCAGCGCTTCCGTCCCCATGATGAATTCGAAACCCTGCTTCCTGACCTTGCGCATTATCCCATAGAAATAGAGGATGTCGAAACTCGAGTCCTTGATCCCGGACACTCCGGCTTCGGCGAGTTCCGCGAGGATCTGCGGGGATATCGCGTTTCGAGCGGTCTTTGGATTGTTGTAAGCGTAGACCGGAATGGACACGGCGTCGACCAAGGCCTTGTAGTGGGCCCGGATGGCCTCGTCGGGGTGCTCGTAGTAGAATGGCGGAACCGCCGCGACGGCCTTTGCCCCCGCTCTCTCGGCATGACGCGCGAGGTCGACGGCCTGTTCGGTGGTAATCGCCCCCGCGTGCACGATCACGGGTATCCTTCCCGCTACACCCTCGAGCACGACGTCGGCTACGCGTTTCCTCTCATCCGCCGCCATCAATGGACCGCTGCCGTATGTACCGCACACAAACAGGGCGTTTACGTTCCCGGCCCAGAACTCGGACAGCCTCCTCAGGGCGCCTTCATCGACTCGTCCTTCCTCATCGAACGGTGTAATGGCGGGGGGAATAACCCCGGTGAAACGCTTGTCGTACATCTGTCATCTCTCCTTTTCATGCGGGACATGTTCGCGCAAGACCCGCAAGGCTACAAATTGCCGCCCAGTCCGCTTCCGCGATCTGTATCCCGGAGTCCCCGCGCCCCGCCTGAAGCCTCGCCTCGAATTCACCGGGTAGCAATACCTCGTCCACCCGATCGGCCCTGCGACTCGACCTCACGTACGAGACGAACTCCGCGAGCCTATCCAGATAAACATCCCTCGAAACCACGTGCGTCGTGTCCGCGACCATCAGGAAGAATCCGACCCGCTGCGGCTTCCGCGGCTCGTTGTGCAGGGATGTAAGAGTCCTGCCCGGGCAACCGGTGAGCGTGCCCGCGAGCATCTCTACGGCGATAGCGAGGGAGTACCCTTTAGGCCCGCCCATGGGGAGCAGCACCCCTCTGATCGCTTCCTCCGCGGATGTGGTCGGCACTCCCCTCGAATCCAGGGACCATCCCTCGGGTATCGACTCACCGCGGCCGGCCATCTCGTAGATCTTCCCCTTCGCCACGGCGCTCGTGGCCAGGTCGACGACTATGGGGAACTCCACGCCCGGAAAGGAGAACGACAATGGGTTGGTCCCCAGCCTGGGGTCGGTGCCACCGTACGGCGCCACGGTTGGATTCGTGTTACTCGCCATGAACGCGACGCGCCCCTCTTCCGCAGCGAGGGAGGTATAGTACCCGAGCGCTCCCACATGATTTGTGTCGGAAACCCAAACGAGCCCGGCCCCGTGCTCCTCGCACAGGCGAAGGGCGACCCGCACCGCATCCGCCCCGGCCACCTGGCCGAAACCGTTGCGGCCGTTCATCACCGCGACGGCCCCTCTCTCAAGGACGGTCTCCGGGCACGCTGATGAGTCCAGGCCGCCCTGTTCCACGCGACGAAGGTACACGGGCAGGTTGCGAACACCGTGCGAAGACACCCCGCGGAGATCCGCCCAGATAAGGGAGTCGATGACAACGGCGGAAACGGCATCGGGAACCCCCGCCAACCGGAGGGCATCCAGGCAAGCGCATCTAGCGCTATCCACGGGAATCGCGATCCTCCGCAAACGGAACAAACCTCCCCCGGCTCCTACTTGAACGCTCGCAACACGTACTGGAATAGCAGGCCGTACGTTGCGACGTCGGTATAGTCGTTCACCGCGCCGCTTCCCGCGAGCAACCCGGAAAGCGGGTACCCCAGCCCCCAGCCGAATGGCGCCAGGAAGCCCAGCAGCAGGCACACGATTACCGCCCCCCGGCGCCCGCCGTAGGCATCGGCGACAGTCCCGACGAGCGCTCCGCTCCAGAAGTTCATCCATACGGCTGGAAGCACTATGACCGGGAACTTCATCGCCACCATGCAAACGGTGGCGAGCACGCCGCCAACCAGATTGGAGAGGAACCCTATGAACACGGCCGACGGGGCGAACTGGAACACAGTGGGGTAGTCGAGGCCGGCAATGGCGCCGGGAATCAACCTGGTCGCGATACCGTTGAATGCCGGGACTATCTCGGCGAGAAGCATGCGCACGCCGTGGAGGACCACGGCGAGGCCACCGCCGAACTTCACGCCCATCATCAACAGGAAGATGACCCAGTTCTGCGCCCCGGCCGATTTCTGAACCACCGAGGGTCCGGCCGCAATACCCACCATCGCCCAGAACAGGGCCGCTACGACGGCGACCCCGACCGTGGTGTCTCGCAGCCACTCCAGGCTCTTGGGCACCTTCATATCCTCGCAGCGGGCATTGGGGTCGCCCACAACGGGCGCGAGCCATCCGGCAACTGCCACACCGGTGATCTCGGGGACGTACAGCGACCATTCGCCTGTCAGCCTGTCATTTCTCCTCAGGAACCGATGGATAATGGCCGGCGTGAGCCAGTAGTGCAGGCCACAGATTATGCTCGCTACGCCGATGACAGCGCCCTCGCTCCACCCCGTCCCGAGAAGGATTCCTACAATCCAGCAGGCCCAGATCATCATTATGTGTCCCGTTACAGCGATGGACTTTACGGGCGTGATTCGGGCCAGCAGAAGATTAATCAGGAACCCCACCGTGACTACGAGCCCGACCTCCCGCCCGTGTTCGGCCATGACCTTGGACACTATGAGCCAGTTCTGGGGTATCACGCCGTCCACCCCGAGGATCTCCCTCACCCAGGCGGTCAGCGGGTCACACGTGGACATCAGCATCGACGCGCCCGCCACCAGAATGACGAACCCGATGACTGTCTTAACCGTGCCCAGCATTACTTCCTCAAATGGGCGCCTGAGAAGTAATAGGCCGAGGAGCGCGATCAGTCCGAACATGATGGCCGGCTCGCCAATAACCTGAGTGGCAATGAACTCCACCATCTTCACGGCTATCCTCCCTTTCTCGGGACCAGCGATTATCCGGGGCCATCGATTACTTGCCCGGCGGGGCTGCGTGTCCAAGGACCTCCAGGCATGCCGGGACCAATTTCTCTTCAAGCTCCTTCTTGCTCACCATGTTTTCGAGTACGATCACCCGCTTGAACG